>NZ_JBSGXZ010000055.1:0-49482 GCF_053610285.1 Lentzea sp. NPDC054927 | reverse complement strand
AAAAGCGTGTCCGTTTGACATCCCTCCCTGGTTGCAGCAAGAGCTGAGGCACGACTCGTGACGGGGACCCCCACCGGAACCACACGAGAAAAGCCAAAGACGCCTCGGCTTCGCCTTTGGGTCGCCTCGCCTGCGGCTTCGGCTTGGGGTTAGCCCTTCAGGAATGCGGCTGTTGCCGTTAGGGCGCTTTGGGATGAGCCTGCGTTTTCTACGAAAACTGCGAAGGCCACGTTGCCCTGGTAGCCCACGAACCAGCCGTGGGCGGTGCCGCCGCCTGCTTCTGCTGTGCCGGTTTTGCCTGCTAGGCCTGGGATGCCTGCTAGTTGCTTTGCCGTTCCGCTGGTGACTACCTCGCGCATCATCGCGCGCAGAGGTTGGAGTACGGCGGCTGGTGGGGCGGCTGCCGCGTCGTTGGCGGTTGAGGGCTTGCCGCGCATCAGGGTTGGGGTGGGTTGCTTGCCGGAGACGACGGTGGCGGCTACTAGGGCCATGCCGAAGGGGCTTGCCACTACGTTGCCTTGGCCGAAAGAGTTTTCTACCTGTTGGTCGCCTGAGGCTGGTGGGACTTTGCCGGTGTTGGTGTCGGCGCCTGCGATGGTCCAGTCGGCGCCCAGGCCGAAGCGTTTTGCCATGTCTGGGAGGGCGTTTGGCGGGAGTTTGGAGCCCAGGGAGCCGAAGGTGGTGTTGCAGCTGACGGCGAATGCGGTGTGGAAGGGGAGGCTGTCGTGGCCGAAGTCGGCGTTTTTGATGGTGCGGGTGCCGATGGTGGCGGTGGCGGGGCAGGGTAAGGGGGTGTTGGGGGAGGTCAGGCCTGCGTTCAGGGCGGCGGCGGCCGTCACGATTTTCATCGTTGAGCCTGGGGCGTAGCGGCCTACGAAGGGGTTGGTGCCTGACAGGGTTTTGTTTTGGGCCACGGCCAGGATTTCGGTGGTGGAGGCCTCGATGGCGACGATTGCCGCGCCTTGGGGGAGGGCGTCCACTGCGGCTTGGGCTGCTGCTTGGCGGGCCGGGTCGATGGTGACGGTGAGTTTTTGGCCCTGCTCTGGGGTTTTGCCGTCCAGGCGGGTGAAGGCCGCGCCCTTGGTGATGCCTACTTCCCAGCCGTCTGTGCCTTTGACGTCGCCTGCTTGGCCGGTGATGGTTTTGTACAGGCCGTCGGGGATGGTGCCTTGGACCAGCGGTTTGCCGTCGCGGCCCAGCAGGGCGCCGTCGGCCAGGGCTGGTCGGTAGGTGAGGGCGGTGTCCTCGGTCAGTTGTGGGTGGATGACGGTGGGGGTCCAGTGGACTTTCCACTCGTCTCCGGTGCGTCGCAGGGTGAGTTTGACGTCGTACTTCAGGGTGGCCTGGTTGGGCAGGGTCCACGTCACGGAGGCCGGGATGTCGGCTGTGGTGGCGTCGAGGGTGGTTTCTGGTGCGAGGGTGGCCTTGTAAGTGGAGGCGCCCATTGCCTTCTTGGTGGCGATCAGGGCGTTCACGGCCGGGTTCGGTGCGTCGGTGTGCGGGGCTGCCGTTGTTGGTTCGACGAACATGTTGTTGACGAACCGGCTGGCCACGTCGCTGGGGCCCAGGACCTTCTGCTGTTCTTGTGTTGGTTGTCGTCTTGGTTGTTCGGTTGAGGCGGCTGGGTCGTCGCTGCTGAAGAGCAGGGCGCTCGCCACGCCCAGCGTGGTGGCGGTGGCGAGCGCGCCGCCGATCAGGATCCATCTGCGAGTCTTTTGTTCCACGTCAAGTCCCCCCAAGGTAAGTGCTTCCCCGGTGGGAGATTAACGCTGAGGGGCTGCGAGATCTTGAGTATTGCTACCTAGCCGAGCTGGGGGATGCGGGTTTGGTAGTGCCTGAGCAGGTCGGCGTTGGCCGCGTCGCCGCCTTCCACGTTGGCGCTGCGCCAGAGGGGCAGTTGCACGCCGGTTTCGGCGGCCTTGTCGACCAGGCGGACCATCAGCAGGTTCCAGAGGAAGGCGGTGGCCACGGTCGAGATCGCGGCGGTCACCGGGGCTTCTACCGGGTAGGTGCTGTCGCCGGGTGGGACGAGGTTGTCCAGGACGACGGTGGCCACCTCGGCGAGAGTGACGCCGGCGCGGCGGGGGGCTTGGGCGCTGGAGGCCACGGAGGTGACTGCTACTACCGGGCAGCCGGCGTTGGCGGCTTCCTGGGCCAGTTCGACCGGGTAGTAGTTGACGCCCGAGGTGGAGAAGACGAACAGGACGTCGTGCGGGGCGAGGCCGGCTTCGCGCAGGACCTCGCCGGCCAGGCCGGAGCGGCGTTCGGCTGAGGTGCTGCTGATGGCGCCGTGCATCGGGAGCAGTTCCGGGTGGTAGACCGGGCGGACGCAGGCCAGGCCGCCTGCCCGGTAGAAGGTCTCGGCGACCGCCGCGAGTGAGTGGCCCGCGCCTGCGGTGAGGATGGTTCCGTCTGCCTGCACTGCGGCGAGCACGAGTTCGGCCACGTCGTCGAGTGCGGCGGCGTTCTGCTGCTCGACGCGCGTCAGGTGCGTGCGCACGAGGTTGCCGTAGTCGGAGCCGGTCACGGTGTCGGTCGTCATGCGGCTCAGTAGTACCGGATCGCAGGTGACCTCACCAGTAACCCGAGCACCACAAACCTCGATACGCGCGATGACGGGTGTTGTGACACCGGGCGGCTCTTGGCGGATGGGGGTGGGTTGGATCAGGCGGTACTTCTTCTTCTGGGTCGCGCTGGCGGCGGTCTTCACGGCTGCGGGGGCCACGAACATAGCGCTGGCGATCACCTACTCCGAGCTCTGGCCGGTGTGGGTGGCGTCCGCGTTGCTGGTCGTTGCCGGTGGGTGTGCCCGTGCGGCGGTGCACGCGCGGCCTTAGTGTCCTGAGCCGCTGGTTCGCGGTCAGCTTCTGGCGTGTGCAAGTACCACCAACCCAAGATCATCGAGCCTGTAACTACACCCAACCGACCTGTCTGCTCCGGCGGCCACAGACCGCGGAGCTGCTTGTTGGGTGTAGTTGCAGGCCGTTTGATCAAGAGTTGGCGGTACTTGCACACGCCACCCAGCCGAACGGGATGACTGGCTGTGGAGTTGCGACCAAGGACACTAGGCGAGCAGCTCTACGCCTAGGGCTGAGGCGGTGTGCAGGACGGAGTTGCGGTGTCGTTGGGCCACGGCCAGGCCCGCGTCGCGCAGGACGGTGGCGTGGGCGCTGGCCGAGGCGGCGGAGATGCCGAGCCTGCGGGCCAGTTCGGTGGTGGTGCAGCCGCCCGCGATGACGACCAGGGCAGCGGCGCGGGTGCGGCCCAGGAGTGCTTCCAGCGAACGTTTGCCGGCGCTCGTGACGTGCAGGTCGCGGGCCACCGGGTAGACGAGAACGGGTGAGCGGCTCTGGTCGCGGAGCATGATCGGGCGTTCCCAGCAGAAGTACGACGGCACCAGGACCAGGCCTTGGCCGTGCAGGTGCACGTCGCGTTGGGGGAAGCGGGACTCGATCGACAGCACGGGTGGCGTCCACGAGATGGTCGGGTGCAGGGCCGCGAGCATGCCCTCGCAGCCGCTGTCCAGGAAGGAACGGGCCCGCACCGCGCGTTCCGCCTCGACCACGGCCCTGATGTCGTCCCAGATCGGGGCGAGCGCGCGCCGGTGGTAGGTGCGCAACGCCTCGCCGAGCGAGTCCAACGTGGCCACGTCGCCGCTGGCCAGCAGGTGCGTGCGCGGGTCGAGGCGGTGCTGGTGGTCCAGCTGGGCCAGGTCCGCGCGCAACGACGCCACCGGCGTCGACAGCACCGCGTCGATGCCCGCGTCCAGCGCGCACGAGCCCGCGGTGGGGGTCAGGAAGTCCGGGGAGTAGCCGACGGGCGGTGCCAGCTGCATGAGCCAGCGGGCGTCGTCGGGCAACGTCGTCCGCACGGTCGCCCGCCACGAGCCGAACACCGGCGTCGCCGAGCGCTGCCGCAGCACGTGCAGGCTCAGCAGGATCTCCCACATCGGGTCGGGACCAGGGGCGACACGCACCCTCGCCAGATCCTCCGCCGTGAAGTGGACACGCAACACGACCAGCAGAGTGGCACAGCGATCCGGGACCTGTACCGGATTCGAGACTACTCAGCCGAAAGGTGCATTACGCCCACCCCGCGTGGGTCCTGGCGCGGCCGTGAGTACTTCTACCTGGGTTTTTAGGTCTTGGCCGAATGTGGTGGCGACCGTTCCGCATCTCCCACCAAGCTTCGTTCAGCGCCGCTCCAGGGGACGGCGCCACCACTGAGGGGATCTGGAAGATGAAGCTTGCGAAGATCACGGGGGCGATCGCCGCCGCCGGCGTCGCGATGACCATCCTCACCGCGCCGGTCGCGCTGGCGTCGCCCGGCGAGACCGTCATCCCGGCCGCCGCCGAGCTCGGCATCCAGGGCGAAGGCGTTCTCCCGCACCAATTCCAGGTGCAGAAGACCGGCTACTGGTGCTCCGCGGCCGCCGCCCGCATCGCCCTGACCGCGCGCGGCAAGTACGTCGAGCAGTCCACGCTGGCCAGCTTCATGAAGGTCACGACCAACGGCCTGCCGAACATCAAGAACCTCGAGAACGCCCTCGACCACTACACCGGCTCGACCTACTACCAGGTCAAGCAGTGGTCGACGGACGCGCAGCTGCTGACCAAGCTCAAGGCTGACGTCGTCTACAACGCCAACCGCGGCCACGCCGTCGTGATCAACGTGATCCGCCTGAACGGCCGCAACTACTCCGGCGGCCACTACGCCACGATCGTCGGCTACCGCGCCGGCGGCAACGAGTTCGCCGTGTCCGACCCGGCCTACGCGGGCGGTGGCCTGCACTGGCTGAGCGCGTCCAACGTGTCGTCGGGCATCAAGCTCCGCCGCTACGTGGCCTGACCTCCGGCAGGTCGCTCGGGTGATCCACATCGGCACCGTCCGCCACGTCGGCGCATTCGACGTGGCGGACGGTGTTCGCCTTGAGGTAGTCGCGCGCGCCCTGGTCACCCGCCGCTGAGGCCATCACGCCCGCGAAGTGGTCGGATCCGATCAGGACCGGGTGCCCGATCTCGCCGTGGTAGACCGCTCGTGCCAGCGTTCGCGGCTCGGCGAGGTCCATCAGGCGGTGCAGGGCGGCGACCGTGACGCCGGGTGTGTCCACGGGGAGCACCACGACCGCGTCCGCGCTGCCGACGGCGTGCAGGCCGGTCCGCAGCGACGATCCCATGCCGGTGTCCCAGTGCGGGTTGTCGACGACGGTGACGCCGTCCAAAGAGGCCTTGGCCCGCACCTCGTCCGCCTGGGCGCCGAGGACGACGACGACCGGATCGCAGCCGGCGGCCTTGAGTAGTTCGGCGGCGCTTTCGACGAAGAGCCTGCCGTCGAACGGAACGAGAGCCTTGGGGGTGCCGAACCGGCGGCCGGCCCCCGCGGCTAGCAGAAGACCGGCCACGCGCATGGCCCCGAATCTAGTTCAGATGTTCCAGGAGCATCGAGGACACGGCCTCCGGGATCTCCTCGGGGATCCAGTGACTGACGTCCTCGACCATCTCGAACCGATACCCGCCCGTGCACCACTTCTCGGTCTCGAACGCGGCCATCGACCCGAACGCGACGTCCTCGGTGCTCCAGACGTACATCGTCTTGACGCTGACCTTGTCCGCCGCCCCCGACGGCTTGCCGGCGCGGTACCAGTTCAACGCCGCCGTCAGCGCGCCTTCTTCGCTCAGCCGCTGGATGTACTCGTCGACGTGCGACTGCCGCACCCGCCACTCGAACATCGACCTGAGCGCGTGCGCGTTGTTGTCCAGCATCCGCCGCTCGGTGCTGCGTTCGCGCCAGTCGAGCATGTACTGCGAGCGCATGTGCTGGTCTTCGTCGGTCTGCAGCGCGGTCTTCAGTGCGCCGGGGTGCGGCGTGGAGAACACGGAGAGCGTGCGGAGGCGGTCCGGGTGGTCGATCGCGGTCCACCACGCGACAGCGCCGCCCCAGTCGTGGCCGACCAGGTCGAACGTGCCCCAGCCCAGCGCGTCCGCCATCGCGATCACGTCGCCGACCAGGTGCGTCACGGTGTACTCGGAGGCCTGCTCCGGCCGGACGCCGGGGGAGTAGCCGCGCTGGTCGGGGGCGATCGCGCGGAAGCCGTTCACGCCGAGCACCGCGACCTGGTGTTCCCACTCGATGGCGGCTTCGGGGAATCCGTGCAGCAGCAGCACCTGGCGGCCGTCCTCCGGGCCGGACGCGATGGCGTCGAAGGTGCCTGCCTCGGTCTCGATGCTGAGGTGTTCGATCACGGGTTCGAACACTACTCGGCGCGCAGGCGGCCGAGCGTCCGGTCGTCGGCGAGCCATTCGCCCTGCTCGTGGTGGGTGACCAGCGTGGTCAGCCGCTCGCGTGTGGCGGGTTCCAACCGGCCTAAAGCGACGTTGAAGGCGTGGAGTTCCTCCTCGCTCAACATGGCGGCCACGAGCAGGAGCACCTCACCGCTGTTCTCCGGCGGGATCTCCAGCAACTCGGGGACGGCGTCGATCGTGCCCTGGCTGAGCACGGCGGGCGGGAACAGTTCCAGGGCGCCGTAGACCGCCAGGTGGGCGGCGTAGTCGTCGGAACGCAGTGAGCTGATCAACGCACGGACCGCTGCCGGGCCTTCTGTGCCGTCGATCGCGTCGAAGTCCTTGATCATCCCATCGGACATTACAGGTGTGACCTGGCTCTCAACGGCCGAGCCGCAGAGCGTGGCCTCACGAACATCGAGTGTGCATCCGCATGTAGACGTGCTGAAACCGCCGGGCGGTACCAATGCCGTCGTGCTCGTACTGCACGGCGGACGGGAACACGGCACCGAACCCGTTCGGCGCCACAACCTCGCGTACCTGCGGATGATCCCGCTCGCCCGCGCACTGCGCGCACCCGGTGTCGAGGTCTGGAACCTGCGCTACCGGGTCCGCGGCTGGAACGCGCCGAGCCTCGACCCGGTCAAGGACGCGCGGTGGGCGCTCGACAAGATCGCCGAACTCCATCCCGGCAGGCCGGTCGTGCTCGTCGGGCACTCGATGGGCGGCCGGACGGCGCTGCGCGTTGCCGGGCATCCGAGCGTGGTGGCGGTGTGCGCGCTCGCACCGTGGCTCGTGCCCGGCGAGCCGTTCGAGCAGTTGAGGGGCAAGGCGCTGCTCATCGCGCACGGCGACCAGGAGCGGATGACCGATCCGGCGAAGTCGCTGTGGTTCGCGAAGCAGGCCAAGACCGTGACGGACCGGGTCGCGCGGTTCAACGTCGAAGGCGACGGTCACGCGATGCTGAAACGAGCACGCGACTGGACGAAGCTCGTCGTCGACTTCGTGCACGGTGAGCTCGGGCTCGAACCGGTGGCACCGGACATCTCGAATGCCATGCGGGAGGCCTCGCCGCGTGGCCTCGACGTGCCGTTGGGAGGCTCGCGTGGCTGAGGTCGCCGTCATCGGAGCAGGGGTCGCCGGGCTCACCGCCGCCTATGTGTTGCAACGCAAGCACGACGTCACGCTGTTCGAGGCCGACGACCGGCTCGGCGGCCACGCGCACACCCACGACCTGGACGGCGTGGCGGTCGACAGCGGGTTCATCGTCCACAACGAACGGACGTACCCCAACCTGATCCGGCTGTTCCGCGAACTCGGCGTGTCCACTCAGGACTCCGAGATGTCGCTGAGCGTCCGGTGCGACGGCTGCGGGCTCGAGTACGCCGGCGCGCGGAAGCTGCCCGGTCTGTTCGCGCACCCGAAGAACGCGGCCAACGGCCGGTACCTGCGGATGCTCGCCGAGATCACGCGGTTCTACCGGCACGCGCAGCGCGTTCTCGACCACGAGGAGGCGCACGACGTCACGCTCGGTGCGTTCCTCGCGATCGGCGGGTACAGCGGGTACTTCGTCGACCACTTCATCATTCCGCTGGTCAGCGCGGTGTGGTCGTCCGGAGCGGCGCTGAGCATGAAGTACCCGGCCTGGTACCTGTTCGAGTTCCTCGCCAACCACGGGATGCTCTCGATCGGCGGCACCCCGCAGTGGAAGACCGTCGTCGGCGGCTCACGCACGTACGTCGACCGCGCGGTCAGGGGGCTCAAAGCGGTCCACGTCGGCACTCCGGTTCGCGCGGTCACCCGTACGGGATCGAGCGTCGAGATCCGCGACGACGACAACGTCCTGCACACCGCGGACCACGTCGTCATCGCCACGCACCCGGACCAGGCGCTCGGGCTGCTCGCCGACCCGACGCGCCAGGAGAAGGAGGTGCTCGGCGCGTTCCAGTACTCGCGCAACGAGACCTGGCTGCACACCGACGCGTCGATCCTGCCGCGCGCGAACGCCGCGAAGGCGTCGTGGAACCTCTACAAGCGTGCGTGCCGTGAGGCCGACGACCAGGTGCTCGTCAGCTATCACATGAACCGCCTGATGCGGCTCGACGAACCACGCGAGTTCGTCGTCACGCTCAACCCGCACGACGTGAACCCGGACAAGGTGCTCGCGCGGATGGTGTACGAGCACCCGATCTACACGCCGGAATCCGTTGCCGCGCAACGACGTCTGCCGGAGATCAACACCGGCACCACCGCCTTCGCCGGCGCGTACCACGGCTGGGGCTTCCACGAGGACGGCTGTGCATCGGGTGTGCGCGCGGCCCAGCACTTCGGGGTCGACTGGTGATTTACGACGTCGTCATCACCCACACCCGCCGCGAGCTGATCGATCGGACGTTCAGCAACCGCGCGTACATGTGGCTCGTCGACCTGGACGAGTTACCTCGCCTGCCCTGGTGGGTGAAGCCGTTCGCCCGGTTCGAGGCGCGCGATCACGTCGGTTCGCCGGACAGGAGCATCCGGGCGAACCTGGACGCGTGGCTGGCCGAGCGCGGGATCGAGCTCGGCGGCGGGCAGATCCTCATGCTCGCCAACGCCCGCGTGCTCGGGTACGTCTTCAACCCGCTGTCCGTGTACTGGTGCCACGACGCTTCCGGAGAGCTCGTGTGTGTGGTCGCGGAGGTGCACAACACCTACGGGGGACGGCACTGCTATCTGCTGCGCACCGACGACCACGGCAGGGCGTCGGTGGACAAGGAGTTCTACGTCTCCCCGTTTCTCGAGGTCGACGGCCACTACGTGATGAGGCTGCCGAAGCCGGGAGACCAGCTGTCCGTGACCATCGCGTTGCGGCAGAACGGGAAGACGACCTTCAGCGCCACGATGAAGGGCGAACGCAGCACGGGGCTGCGGATGCTCTTCAGACGGCCGCTGATGCCTCAGCGCGTGTCCGCGCTGATCCGCCGCCATGGCATCGCCCTCTACCTGAGGCGCATACCGATCATCCCCAGGAGTGATGGATGAGCACGCTGACCTTGCCGCGTCCCGGCCAGGGCATTTGGCCGGGATTGTTCGACGCGCCGCGGTCGCCGCTGCGCGCCCGGATCGCCGAGTCGTTGTTCCGCAACGCCGTGGGCACGCTGCCGGTGACCGTCCAGCTGCCCGACGGTCGCACGTGGGGCGCCGGGGGTCCGGTGATGCGCCTGATCCGTCCCGCCGAGTTCTTCCACCGCCTCGGCGCCGACGCCAAGATCGGCTTCGGCGAGGCGTACATGGTGGGGGACTGGGTGTCCGACGAGCTCGCGGACGTCCTCTCGGCGTTCGCGGCACGGCTCTCGACGCTGATCCCGCCCGGCCTGCAGCGGTTGCGGCGGATCGCGGAACGGCGCCAGGACGAGGTCAACGACGTCGCCGGGTCGCGGCAGAACATCCACCGGCACTACGACCTGTCGAACGAGCTGTTCGCGACCTTCCTCGACGAGACGATGACGTACTCGTCGGCGTTGTTCGAGAACCAGGACCTCGACCTGCGCACGGCCCAGCTGCGCAAGATCGACGGCGTGCTCGACTACGCCGGTGTGCGGGCCGGTTCGCGGGTGCTGGAGATCGGCACGGGCTGGGGCGCGCTGGCCATCCGGGCGGCCGAGCGGGGCGCCACCGTCACGTCGCTGACCATCTCAGCGGAACAGCGCAAGCTGGCGCTGGAGCGGGTGAGGGACGCGGGCTTCCACGATCGGGTGACGGTCGAGCTGCGTGACTACCGAGAGGAACACGGTCAGTACGACGCCGTCGTCAGCGTCGAGATGGTCGAGGCCGTCGGCGCGGAATACTGGCCCGCGTACTTCTCGGTGCTCGACCGGGTGCTCGCGCCGGGCGGCCGGGTGGGGCTGCAGGCGATCACCATGCCGCACGACCGCATGATCGCCAGCAAGGCCAGCTACACCTGGATCCACAAGTACATCTTCCCCGGTGGGCTGATCCCGTCGGTCCGCGCGATCGAGGAGTCGGTGCGCGACCACACGCGGCTGCGGATCGTCGAGACGCGCTCGTTCGGCCACGACTACGCCGAGACTTTGAGGCGGTGGCGCGAAACGTTCCTCACCCGTTGGGACGAGGTCCGCGAGCTCGGCTTCGACGACACGTTCCGCCGGATGTGGGAGTTCTACCTGGCCTACTCGGAGGCCGGGTTCCGGGTCGGCTACCTCGGGGTCCAGCAATTCGGCATGGCCGAAAGACTGGGCCATTAGGACCACGTTCTACCCCAAAAGGGTGCTGCTTCCCCCACCCGTGCGGACTTCGTGGTCCTCTTTGAAGCAGGCGGTATCAACCGGCTCGCTGCGTTCTCTATCTCAGTGAAGCCCCCAGTGTCGCTGTAGTGGAGGAGGTCGCCGGGATGGTTCAACCCACAGCCGTGCGGACCGGTGGCGGTGTCGGCGTCCTCTCACCAGAGGACACTTGGAACCAGCCAACGGTGCCCATGCGCCGTCGGGTGCGCCAGGCACCGGTCTCCAGTCAGTGGCTCGCCGAAGCCGAGTTCACCGACCTCGTCGATGCCGCGCTCGATGGAGACAGACGGGCGGTCGAGCACCTGCTCGGCCGCATCCAGCCGCTGATCGTGCGCTACTGCCGCGCCCGTGTCGGCGGCCGCGAGCGCACGCTCGTCTCGGCGGAGGACATCGCGCAGGAGGTCTGCGTGGCGGTGCTGGGCGCGTTGTCCAAGTACCGCTACGAGCCGGGCTCGTTCCTCGCGTTCGTCTACGGCATCGCCGCGCACAAGGTCGCGGACGCCCGCCGCAAGGCTGTGCGCAACCGCGCGGAGGTAGTGCCGGAGCTGCCGGACTGCCCATCGCTCGAACTCGGCCCGGAACAGCACGCCGTCAACGGCGAGATGATGGCCCAGGTCACGCGGTTGCTGCACAAGCTGCCGCCCCGCCAGCGCGAGATCCTCGTGCTGCGGGTGGCTGTGGGGCTGTCCGCCGAGGAGGTCGCGCTGGCCGTGCAGTCGACGCCGGGTGCGGTGCGGGTGGCACAGCACCGGGCGCTCAGCCGGATGCGGGAGATGATCGCGGAAGAGGGCTAGCCGCTGTTGATGCTGTGGCGATGATCGCCGCGAGGTCTCGCGGGCAGGACAGGAACGGGGAGTGTCCTGCATCGAGGCGTTCGGTCGCGGTCGCTCGTTGCGCCATTGCTTCTTGCGCGAACACCGGGATCGCGTTGTCGTTGTTCGCGATCACGTAGGTGCTGGTCGTGTCGTGCCAGGCCGCTTGGGTGAGCCGGTCGGTGAAGGCCCGGTAGCTCTGGGCCTGGATCTTGTCGACCGGCGGCTCGTCGACGTCGTTGAAGAAGATCGTCTCCGGGGTCAGCGCGTGGACCACTTCACCGTCCTGCCGCCACCACGGCGGTGGGGTGCCACCGACCATGCCGAGCAGCGAGTCGCCGACGTCCGGCAGGAACGCGGCGACGTAGACGAGGTGCCGGACGTTCGGCTGACCGGCGGCGGCCTGCGTGGCGGGGATGCCGCCGTAGGAGTGCGCGACGACGATGGCCGGGCCGTTGATGGCTTTGATCGCCTCGCTGACGACCTCGGCGTCGTCGTGCATGCCATGTGCGGGTGATCCCACGCTGGGCAGGTCGACGGTGTCGACTCGCCAGCCGTCGTTCGTGAGCAGTGTGCGCAGCGGTTCCCAGCACCAGGAGCCGTGCCAGGCGCCGTGCACGAGCAGCAGAGCGGGGCGTTCGGGCATGTCCTCAGTGGACGTCGTGGTCGGCGTCACTGGAAAGTGCTGGCTTCCGTTCAGCGGAAACTCTCAGGTCCGTGACCATCGCGACCCCGGCCGTCACCAGGATCAGCGCGCCGAACGCGAGCAGGGCCGGGCCGCCACCCACCGCGCCCGCCAGGAACCCGCCGAGCATCGGCGCCAGCGGGGTCAGCACGCGGCTGACCAACGTCGTGATGCCGTCGAGGCGGCCCATCATGTCCTCGGGCACCAGTTCGGTGTAGAGCGCGCCGACCGCCACGTTGATCAACGGTGTGGCGACCGCGGTGATCGCCAGTGGCACGAACGGCCAGAAAGCGCCGAACGGCAGTGCCATCGCCAGGTTGCACAGGCCGAAGACCGCCAGCACCACCACGATGAGCTTGCCGGGAGCGAGCGTGACCCTGGGCGAGACCAGCGAACCCAGGATCCCGCCCACGCCGATGCCGGCGAACACCACACCGGTGTCGAGCGCCGTGCCGCCGCGTTCACCGACCAGCACGATCACCGGCAGCAGCGACGCGCCGCCCAGCAGGTTCAGCACCAGGAACACGAACGTCAGGTTGCGCAGGCCCCGCTGGTGCCAGAGCCACGTGCCGGCTTCCTTGATGTCGTGGTGCATCTTCTGCCGTGGCTTCTGCTCGGCCCGTGCGGGGATCTTGGCGAACCACGCGCAGACCGCGGCCACGGCGAACGTGACGGCGTCGACGACGAACGGGACCGCCCGGCCCACGGCCATCAGCAGCGCGCCCAGCGGTGGTCCGGCCACCCGCGCCGCGTGACCGCGCGCCTCCTCCTGCGCGAAGGCGGTCCTGAGCTGGTCCTTCGGCACCACGGCCTGGATCGCGGCGGTCCGTGCCGGCGTGGCGAACGCCGTGCACACGCCGTCGACGACCGCGAGCACGAGGAAGACCGCGACGTGGGTGTGATCGGTGAGGATCGCGGCGGCCAGCGCGGCCGCGGCACCAGCCTGGACGGTCTGGCTCCACACCAGCGTCGTCCTGCGGTCCCAGCGGTCGACCCACACGCCCGCCGGCATCAGCGTGATGATCAGCGCGGCCGCCCTCGCGCCACCGACCGCTCCTGCCCAGAACGGCGAGCCGGTGAGCGCGATGATCAGCAGCGGCGCCGCCAGCGCGGTCATCGTGGTGCCGAGCTGTGAGACGGCGCCGCCGAGCCAGAGCAGCTGGAACTGGACGTTTTTCCTGAGTGGAACCCCCATGACCGACGTTTCTACTGCATGACTGTCGGGGGTGGGTGGCAAGGTTTACGCATGGCTGATCGCACGGCTGATCCGGACTTCGACGTGCTGCTGACCGGCACGGTGTTCCTCGACATCATCTTCACCGGCCTGCCCCGCCCACCGGCGGCGGGCACCGAGGTGTGGGCCGAGGGGCTCGGGTCGTGTCCCGGCGGGATCGCGAACCTCGCGGTGGCGTTGCGCAGGCTGGAGCTGAGGACCGCGCTGGCGGCGGCGTTCGGTGAGGACGCGTACGGCGACTTCTGCTGGGACGTGCTGGCCGACCAGGAGGGCGTCGACCTTTCTTACTGCCGTCGCTTCTACGGGTGGCACTCGCCCGTGACTGTATCTATGGCGATGGAGCGTGACCGTTCGATGGTCACGCACGGCCACAAGGCGCCCGTTGTCGCGGACGATCTCTTCTGCCCGCCACCGTCGACCAGGGCCTGCTTCGTGCACATCCAGGCCGAGGACGAGCAGTGGGTGCGCACGGCCAAGGAGAACGGCGCGAAGCTCTTCGCCGACATCGGCTGGGACCGCACCGGCGTGTGGTCGCCGGAGCTGCTGCGCCGGCTCGACGGATACGACGTGTTCCTGCCCAACCACGTGGAGGCCCAGGGCTACACCCGCACCGACACCCCGGAGGCAGCGGCCCGCAAACTCGCCGAGCACGTGCCTGTGGTCGTCGTCACCCGCGGCGGCGGGGGAGCGGTCGCGGTGGACGGCACCACCGGCGAGTGTGTGGACG
This sequence comes from Lentzea sp. NPDC054927, assembly GCF_053610285.1. Lineage (NCBI taxonomy): Bacteria > Bacillati > Actinomycetota > Actinomycetes > Pseudonocardiales > Pseudonocardiaceae > Lentzea > Lentzea sp. NPDC054927. Next base: position 35,460 of record NZ_JBSGXZ010000055.1, on the reverse strand, counting down.
TGCCGGGGCTGAACGTCGCGCAACTCGACGCGACAGGTGCCGGTGACGTGTTTGGCGCCGGGTTCGTGATGGGCACTCTGGCCGGGTGGCCGCTGGAGCACAAGGTGCGGTTCGCCAACCTGTGCGCCGCGCTGTCCGTGCAACATTTCGGCGGTTCGCTGTCGTCTCCCGGCTGGGGGGACATCGCGGTCTGGTGGCGAACGGTCAGCAGGCGGCCGGACGAGGAGCTCTCGCGCTACGGGTTCCTCGACGACCTGCTGCCCGACCACGCCGGCGTGGAGGTGCGGAGGGCTAGTCCGACGATCGGGTTGCGGCTGCTCCGGTAGGGCCACCTTCTCAGTCGTGAACGGGCAGGCTTGGCAGCTCGACCTGTTCGCACCGAGTCGCGTTCGAGGTGTACCGCTGGCTGCGGCATCCGCGACGCATCCACCAGTCTGGTTCAGACTGGTGCGGGCATGGTGACGAATGCCCACGCTGACCGTGCTCGTGTTCTCACGTTGACGGCAGCGACGACATCGGCGGATCCAGCGAGACCGCACCGACGACAGCAGAAGGCGTCCCTGGTGGGACGGTTGTTTCTCGCGGTGTGCCCGCATCGCGGACACATCTGCGACGTGTAGCGAGCATCCACCTCCTGGAACGGGACGCCGGCTTCGATGGCGACACCTCGGCCGGTGCGTTCGGCAACAGCCACAACCTGTTTGCTGATCTTGTGGTTCACGCAGGTGGCGTGCCGGGCCTCTTTCCTCGCCCGGCGTTTCAGCCGTCGCGCCGCGGACTTCGTCTTCCTGGCCTGCAACTCGGCGCGTTTACGGGCGTGCCAGCGTCGGTAGCGAGACAACCGGCGGCCCTGGTAGTTGTCGCCGTCGCTGGTGGTGGCCAGGTTGACGATGCCGCGGTCCACGCCGATCCAGTCGACGGGCTCGAACTGCTCCCGCTCGGGGATCTCACAGGTGGCGGGTAGTCCAGATCGACACTGTCCGCGCGTCGTGCTGCCACGACAGGCACCGGTCGTCGAACGGCTGCGCCGCATCCGGCCTGAAGCTGATCGGTTTCGACTCCGCCTTGGCTTTGCGTTTCCCCGTCAGATTCCCAGCGCGGATGTTCGCGCGCCTCGTTGCACGCAGCCAGAGTCGCCGTCAGCGCGATCGCCTGGCGGGTGTGGGCGACAGCTTCACCCGCACGACGAGCTTCACGACCCCAGGGTAGAACACTCGTTCGAGAAGGAGGCCGCCGCCTGGGTGACACAACCAGGCACCCGTCCCTGGCCTCGCCTTCTCCGCCCAATCCGTGAACGGCTGGCATCCCTGCGACAATGGGTTGAAATCAGTCGATCAGGGGACGCAACCTCACGGGCCTCCCGCGCGACTTATACGTAGGGAATCTCTGGGGTTTTGTTCGGAAGGAGTTGCGGTTTGTTCGCCGCACGCGCGTCAGGCTTGGTCAAATTGATGGGGTTGTGCCTGACGGCGGGCGTGCTCCTCGCTGCGATGGTGTTCCCGTTCGTCGGAGGTCTCGGGCTCGCGTCCAACCGCGCTGCCGACACGGTCGACCAGACCTCGGGTGACCTCGCGAAGGGCGAGCTGCCGCTCGTCACCACCATCCAGGACATGAACGGCGAGACGATCGCCTACCTGTACGACCAGTACCGGGTGCCGCTCGAGTCCGCGCAGATCTCGGACACCATGAAGGCCGCGATTCTGGCGATCGAGGACAAGCGGTTCTTCGACCACCACGGCGTCGACTGGCAGGGCATCGCCCGTGCCGCCGCCAAGGCCGGTGTGGACGGTGGCGCGACGCAGGGCGCGTCCACGCTCACCCAGCAGTACGTGAAGAACTACATGGCTTTCGTGCTCGGCGCCGACAACGAGCAGGAGGCCTGGGAGAAGGCCACCGAGGCGACGATCGGCCGCAAGATGCGCGAGGCGCGGGTCGCCTTGCAGCTCGAGCAGCAGATGTCGAAGGAAGAGATCCTCACCGGCTACCTGAACATCGTGCCGCTGGGCAACCAGACCTACGGCGTCGGTGCGGCGGCCAAGGCGTACTTCAACACGACCGCGGACAAGCTGACCGTGCCGCAGGCCGCGCTGCTGGCCGCGATCGCGAACCGCCCGTCGTCGCTGAACCCCGGCGCCTCCCCGGAGAAGGCGCTGGAGCGCCGCAACCTCGTCATCGACAAGATGCGCGAGAACAACGCGTTCGGCACCGACCAGGGCGAGGCCGAGAAGAAGGCAGGCGAGTACAAGGCCGCGCCGCTGGGCATCGTCGAGGACCTGCAGATCCTGCCGAAGGGCTGCGTCGGTGCCGGTGACGGCCCGATCTACGGCTTCTTCTGCTCCTACCTGCTCGACTACCTGCGCGAGTCGGGCATCACGGACAAGCAGCTGCAGCGCGGTGGCCTCACCATCAAGACGACGCTGGACCCGAAGGCCACCAAGGCCGCGAAGGCATCGGCCGAGCAGCAGGTCCCGAAGACCCAGAACGGCATCTCGAACGTCATGTCCGTCGTCCAGCCGGGCACCGACAAGCACCGCGTGCGCGCCCTCGTCGCCTCCCGCGACTTCGGCAACAAGGCCGAGCTCGGCCAGGTCGCCCGTCCGGTGCCCGCCGAGGTCCTCCCGTTCGGCCCCGGCTCGGTGAACAAGGTCTTCACCGCCGCCGCGGCGCTGGAGAAGAGGATCACCGGCATCGACAAGACGATCGACGTACCCGCGACCTACGCCTCGAAGGTCTACCCGAACGGCAACAAGCCGTGGGTCGTGGAGAACTCGGGCAAGTACAACGACAAGATGTCGCTGACCCAGGCCCTCGCGACCTCCCCGAACACCGGCTTCGTCATCCTGCAGGAGAAGACCGGCCTCGACAGCGTCGTGGACATGGCCTACCGCCTGGGCATGCGCGAGACCCTGCAGGGCGTGAACCGCTCCGGCGAGCCCATCAAGGCGGACAAGTCGAACGGCCCGACCCAGGGCGACTGGACGAAGCAGAACAACGCGGGCTCCTACACCCTCGGCCCTGGCGCCACGAGCGTCCTGGAACTGGCGAACGTGGCCGCCACCATCGTCTCCAGCGGCACCTGGTGCCCGCCCACCCCGGTGGAGAAGGTCGTCGACCGCTACGGCAAGGACATCCCGCTCAAGGAAAAGCCCTGCGAGCAGGCCGTCGAACCCGACCTGGCCAACTCGCTGGCCCAGGGCATGTCCCACGACACCAACGGCTCCGGCACCGCCGCGGCCGCCGCCGCCGGCTCCGGCTGGAACCGCCCGGCCATCGGCAAGACGGGCACGACCGAAGAGCACAAGTCGGTGGCCTTCCTCGCCGCCACCCCGCAGTACGCGGGCGCCGTGATGACCTACGCCGACGGCAACTCGCCCCAGGTGATCTGCGCCAACCCGATCCGCTTCTGCCCCGGCAGCTCGCAGGGCGTGTTCGGTGGCCAGGTCGCGGCGCCGACGTGGTTCAACGCGATGAAGGCGATCCACGAGGGCCTGCCGGTGGTGCCGCTGCCGGCCGCCGCCGCCAAGTACAAGTAGGAGCGGGTCCCAGCCCGGGACTCGCTCGGCCGAAGGGGCCGTCGGACGCCAGCCGCGTCCGGCGGCCCTTTGCTTTGGGCTGATGCCGTGACGGGTGGTTCGTAGCGATGCGGACCTCGTCAAGGTCTGCGCAACCACGCTGGAACGTGACCGGCGCCGCACCGCGGTCCTCAAATCCCGCGCGCACACGCCTCGTGACCATCCCCAGGCGAGCGCGACTCAAAACCCGGCCGTGACCCTTTCACGATAAAGCGACTGACCAGTACAAACACCAAGACCGGGATTGGTACAAAGCGCGTTGACCAAGCAACCTGCCGCATGACTACGGTGGGTGACTGCTAGTGGGCCTTGTCACCCAAAGGCCCACATGGCTTGCTCGGGCCGGTGACGCGAGGTTACGTTCTGCGCCGCATGTCACGGTTCGATAACCGCAAGGACACGGATCCGCCCCCGAAGCGGTCCAGTCCACCACCGGGCCCCCGAAGCCCGCAGCCAGGCCCCCCGACGCCAGGCGAAGCGCGGTTGCCGAACTCCCCCGAGTGCATGGAGGCTGGTTTGGCACGGCATCGAGCGAAGGGCCCGCTGGTCGACTTCGTCGGCAGAGTGGACCTGGACCGCAAGAAGGCCGTTGCGGCGGTTGTCGCCGCGGGCGCCCTTGCCGGCGCCGGCTTCACCCAGGCGATGGCCACGGTCACGCCGGTCGACCGCATCGTCCCCGTTGCGGCCACCAAGGATCTCGCGGCGGCCATGACAGGCCAGCCGCAGGCGCAGGTGCAGGACATCCAGACGATCCACTCGCTGGACACCAGTGCCGAGACGCGCAAGCTGCTTCAGGCCGAGCAGATTCAGGCGCAGTTCCACGTTCGTGAGGCGCTCAAGTCCGCTGAGGGTGCTTACGCGCAGCGGCAGGCGGCCATCAAGGCCGAGCAGGCTCGCATCGCCGCCGAGGAAGAGGCGAAGCGGCCCAAGGTCGTCAGGCCGGCTCAGGGGACGTTCACGTCCGGGTTCGGTGCTCGCTGGGGCACCAGCCACAACGGTGTCGACATCGCGAACGCCATCGGCACGCCCATCGTGGCGGCGATGGAGGGCACCGTGATCGAAGCCGGGCCCGCGTCCGGGTTCGGGCTGTGGGTGCGGATCCAGCACGCCGACGGCACCATCACCGTCTACGGGCACATGAACACCATCGACGTGCCGCAGGGTGCGAAGGTCAAGGCCGGCCAGCAGATCGCGACGATCGGCAACCGCGGCCAGTCGACCGGGCCGCACCTGCACTTCGAGGTCTGGGTCGGTGGCGGGCAGAAGATCAACCCCGTCGGCTGGCTCGCCGAGCGCGGCGTGACCCTCTAGTGGCGTGGCCCGAAACGTTGCCGTGGGAATTCGCGGTCAGACGGGCGCATCGTGGTGCCGCCCCCGCGTCCTCATACTGGATCGTATGGGGGCGTGGGGGTGGCGCCGCGAGGCGTCCTGCTGAGCGTGAATTCACCGCCAACGTTTCGGGTCACGCCACTACCGTCTCAACAGGGTCCTTTCAGTAGTCGCAGCACCACGAACAGTGCGGATAGTCTCCGACCACGCTGCTGGGTATCAGGCCCGGCAGCGTGGACAACGGAGTCGAGCAAGTGATCTACCGCAGCCCCCTGCCGGCGGTGGTCGTTCCCGAAGCCACCGTGCCCGCGCACGTCCTCGCGCCCAGCTACGACAAGCTGGCGCTGCTGGACGCCGTCACGGGCGAGAGGCTCACCTACGCCGAACTCCGGCAGCAGGTCGAAACAACCGCGAAGGGCCTGGTCAGGACGGGCACGAAGCCCGGTGACACGGTCGCGATCGCGAGCATGAACCGGCCGAGGTACGCGGTCGGGCTGCACGCGATCATGGCGGCCGGTGCGACGGCGGCGTTGATCAACCCGATGCTCACGCCGCAAGAGGTCGCACGGCACAAGGACCTCGCGAACGTCACCCGGACGCTCGACCTCGACGACCTTCCCGAGGGCGACACCGAAACGCTCCCGCCAGGCGACCCCGGCGGGATCGCGGCGATCCTGTTTTCCAGTGGCACCACCGGACTCACCAAGGCCGTGAAGCTGAGCCACCGGGCGCTGACGGCCAATCTGGAGCAGCACCGCCCCGGCTGGCGCATCGACGAGACCGACGTGCTCGCGGCGAACCTGCCGTTCTTCCACATCTACGGCTTCGCGATCATCCTCAACTCCGGCCTGCTCGGCGGTGCCACGCTGGTGACCCTGCCCCGCAGCGACGCCGGCACCTACTTGCGACGCCTCGCCGAACATCGCGTCACACGGGCGTTCCTCGTGCCACCCCTCGCCGCCGCGATCGCGGACCACGAGGGCGAAATTCCGAGCCTCAACCTCAAACTCGTCCTCTGCGGCGCCGCCCCGCTCGACGAAGACGTCCGCCAAGCCGCCGAACGCAAGATGCGTGCCCCGATCCGGCAGGGTTACGGCCTGACCGAGGCGGGCGGCACGCACCAGACATTCGACGACGACCTGGAATCCGATCCCACCAGCGTCGGCGTGCTCTGTCCCGGTACCGAGGCGCGGATCGTCGAACCGGGAACGGGCGACGACGCGACCGAGGGCGAGATGCTCCTGCGCGGGCCTCAGGTGATGGACGGCTACCTGAACGACGACGAGGCCACGCGACAGGCCTTCGTGGACGGATGGTTGCGGACCGGGGATCTCGTGCGCGTCCACAACGGCCGGTTCCACGTCGTCGACCGGATCAAGGAAATGATCAAGTACAAGGGCTACCAGGTCGCGCCCGCCGAGCTGGAGGCCTTGTTGCGGCGCCATCCCGCGGTGAGGGACGCCGCGGTGATCGGTGCGCCCGATCGGGTTAACGGCGAAGTGCCCAAGGCCTTTGTGGTGACTCAAGGCGACGTCACCGCGGAGGAGTTGATGGCGTTCGTGGCGGGGGAGGTGGCGCCCTTCAAGAAGGTGCGCCAGGTTGAGTTCGTGGAAGAGATACCGAAGTCCGTCTCGGGCAAGATCCTGCGCCGGCTGCTGAAAGAGACCGAGTAGTGCGTGTTCTGATCACCGGTGGCGCCAAGGAACTCGGCAGGGCGTTCAGCGAAGCACTTGGCGCGCAAGGACATCAGCTCGTCATCACCGGGCGCGACGAGAAGGCGCTCGACGCGGCGGAAGCCGAGCTGAAGGCCAGGGGAGTGGACGTCTCAGCGCACGTCGCGGACCTCGGTGACCCCGACGCGACACCGAAGCTGATCGAGAGCCTCGGCGGAATCGACGTGCTGGTCAACAACGGCGCGCTCGGCGGACCGGTCGGACCGACCTGGCAGGTCGACGAAAACGAGTGGTGGCACACGTTCGAGGTGAACCTGCGCGGCACCGCGTTCGCCGCGAACGCCGCGATCCGCACCATGACGAGCGGGCGGATCATCAACGTGGTCAGCAACGCCGGTGTGCACCGATGGCCTTACGTCACGGCGTATTCGGTGTCCAAAGCGGCCGTGATCAAGCTGACCGAGAACCTCGCGATCGAGCTCAAGCGCCGGCCGATCGCCGTGCTGAGCTACGACCCCGGCATGGTCGACGTCGGCCTGATGCACCGCGGCGCCACCATGGAGTCCGATGATCCCGGCCAGCGGCGGATCTCCCAGTGGGCAAGGTCTCAGCGCGACGCGGGCAGGTTCACTCCCCTGGAGCAGTCGGTCGATCTTTTGGCCCGAATCGTGAGCGGAGAGTTCGATCATCGCTCGGGCGGGCTCATCACGCCCCAGGACGGCTGAACGCCTTTGCTGTCAACGGACAACGAGTTTCTACCACGCACTGGAACGAAGAAAAGAAATTTCTTCGTGTAGTGCGTTTAGACCCTTCCTCGCGGACAGATCAACCGGGATCGTCGCGAGTGGCTCCCCATGTCGTCCACAGGAGGCATCGTGCCTGTCGGAACTTCAGCCGCCGCCATCACCCTGGCCGCGGCTCTCGAACCTGCCCACCTCGAACGCGCGCGCGACCCGCTGCACGTCGAACTCCCAGGCGACGTGCGGGCGCGGATCGCGCGCTGCCGTGAATTCGTGCTCGAAGCCAGTGGCTCCGGACGCGCGATCTACGGCGTCACAACGGGTTTCGGCCCGCTCGTGGAATTCCAGGGCCGCGCGGACGGCGCCGGTCAAAGCGACAACACCATCATTCACCACATCGTCGGCCACGGCGAACTGTTACCTCCCGCGGTCGCCCGCGCGGCCGTGCTGGCCCGGTTGTTCTCGTTGGCACACGGGCGATCCGGAGTATCGGAGCAGGTCGTGGACTCGCTGATCCGCATGCTGGACACCGAGTTCGCCCCCGCGGTGCCCAGACTCGGCTCCGTCGGCGCGAGCGGTGATCTCCAGCCGCTCGCGTACGTCGCACATGCGTTGCGTGGTAACGGGAACGCTTTGTTCCAAGGGCAGCTCATGCCCGCGGGGGAAGCACTCGCTCGCGCCGGGCTCCCGGCACTGGAGCTGGACGGCCGGGACGCGCTCGCGTTGGTCAACGGCATTTCGGTGACCGCCGCAGCACTCGGACTCGCTGTCGCACAGGCCATCCGCGCGCGCAGGATCGCGGAGTTGTTGTCCGCCTTGATGACTGACGTCCTCGGCTGCGGCACCGAGTTCACGTCGGGTGGACTACTGGCGGCGTTCGGCCATCCGGACGTCGCCGACACCGGAGCGTCGATCAGAACCTGGCTGGAGGGCAGCACTCCGTCCGGCGAGCGCCCGCTGCAGGAGGCCTACAGCATCCGTTGCACGCCACAGCTGATCGGTGCGGTCGGCACGAGCGTGCGGCACGCGGAGGAGGTGGTGCGCCGCGACCTCAACGGGGTGAGCGACAACCCGTTGTTCTTCCCGGAGACCAACGAGATCGTGCACGGCGGCAACTTCTTCGGTCAGCCCAGCGCTTTCGCGGCCGACCAGCTCAACGTCGCCCTGGTGCAGCTGGGCAATCTGGCCGAACGGCAGCTGGACCTGTTGCTGGATCCCCATCGCACCAGCGGTTTGCCGCCGATGCTCAGCCCCGAGCCCGGCCGGCAACATGCGCTGCAGGGCGTGCAGATCTCCGCGACGGCGACCGTGGCCGCGATGCGCCGCGCCGCCGCGCCCGCCTCGGTGCAGAGCCTGCCGACGAACCTGCACAACCAGGACGTCGTCCCGTTCGGCACCCAGGCCGCGTTCACCGCGCTCGACCAGGCGAACCTGCTGCGGTACCTGCACGCGGGGCTCGCGATCGCGTTGCGCCAGGCCGTGCACGTCGGCGCGCGTCGCCCACATGCGTCACGGCTCGCGGCGGCGTTCGACCGGATAGCCGCAGAGGTGCCGCCGATCGTGGAGGATCGGCCACTTGACACCGCGCTCAGCCGGGTGGCGGACCTCCTGGACGACCTCGTGTCCGAAGTGGAGGGTGTGCGATGAGCGCTCCCGCCTGCCTTCCCACGTGGGGCCACACGTGGGTCGACCTGCCTGTTCTGCGCATGCCGATGCCGGATGCGGAATTGATTCCGTGCGCGCGCGGCTGCTATCAGATTCCCATCGTGATCAGCACCCCCGAAGATCCGGTCGAACGCGCCGTGCACCGCTGGTTTCTCGGCCATCACGGTGCATTTCTGGTCTGGAGGTTTCTTTCGGATTCACTCGATCGGTTGATACGCGAGCCTGATTCGCAACTAGTCCCCCTCGCTGCGCTTGGATATGACGCGTACTCGGTGATGCTTGCCTATTCGGGCAGTTGTTCCCGTGAGGTGTACGAGGACGTCATCCGGCCGATGATGGTGACGTTCGACCCGGCGTTCAGCGGGCGGTGGGCACGTGACTACGAGCCCGTGCCCGGCCTGTTGCGCCGGGCCCGTACCGCACTGGGGCCCGTGGCAGCCGCGCCACTTTCCACCGCGAGCAAGGCGAACCTGTTGGCACACATGGAGGTCATGCGCAGACTCGTACCCGACGGCAACTCGCTGCTGCGCGAGTCGGGGCGTACACGCGTGTCCACCACCGATGCCGAGAGAGCGCGGTTCGACGAGTTCTTCCTCGTCAGCCGGGAGAACGTGTGCGTGAGCCGCTATCGCGCGCACCGCGCCGCCATCTTGTCCGCTATCGGTCTTGACCTCGCGAAACACCCCCTGCCGCCCGAGTGCGGAGCCACACTCGGGGACACACTCAGGACGTTCGTCACCCGACTATGAGAGAAGGCCGCGCGTGAACGACTTCAAGGCCGTGGTCATGACCCCGCAGATCTACCGCTACGTGCGTGAACAGGCAGGCCAGCCCAGCGCGGTGCAGGAGAAGCTGATCGCGCGGACGCTGGAGCTCGGCGACTCGGCGGAGATGCAGATCCCGCACGAGCAGGCGGTGCTGCTGTCCCTGCTGGTCAAGCTCACCGGCGCGCAGACCGTGGTCGAGGTCGGCACCTACACCGGGTACTCCACGCTGGCGTTCGCGCAGGCACTTCCGCCGTCCGGCAAGGTCATCACCTGCGACATCTCGAGCGAGTGGACCGCGATCGCCGAGGAGGCGTGGCAGGCGGCCGGCGTGCGCGACCGGATCGAACTGCGCCTCGGCGCCGCCGCCCAGACGCTGGCCGAACTGCCGGAGGAGCCGGTCATCGACCTCGTGTTCATCGACGCGGACAAGGTCGGTTACGCGCATTACTGGGACCTGCTGGTGCCGCGGGTCCGGCAGGGCGGCCTGCTGCTCGCGGACAACACCCTCTACTACGGCGAGGCGGCCGCGGAGCAGCCGGAGGGCAACGCCGCCGCGATCGACGCGTTCAACAGGTTCGTGCGCGCCGACACGCGCGTCGAGTCGGTGCTGGTGCCGATCGCGGACGGTCTGACGATGGCGCGGAAGAAGTAGGTCGCGGAAGAAGCAGGTCTCCGAACATGCTTCGAGGCGTCGGTACGCACGTGCGGTTGTGAGCATACCGACCGGTCGGTAGGGTGGCCTCCAAGTGGCTGACTTGGAGGCTGTTCATGGCTCGTTGGGGAATCACGCTGCCGCTGATCGGCGTGCCGGTGCTGGAGCACCGCGCGCTGGTGTCCGAGCTCGCCGGACTCGGCTACACGGACGTGTGGTCGGCCGAGACGACCGGCACGGACGCGTTCACGCCACTGGCGCTGGCCGCGCAGTGGTCCTCCGACCTGCGCTTCGGCCCGGCGATCGCACCCGTCTACACGCGTGGACCGGCGACGCTGGCGATGACCGCGGCGACCATGGCCGAGGTGACCGGTGGCCGGTTCGTGCTGGGCATCGGGTCGTCGTCGCCGGTGATCGTGCAGCGCTGGAACGCGATCCCGTTCGAGGAGCCGTTCAAGCGGACCCGTGACACGCTGCGCTTCCTCAAGGCCGCGCTGGCCGGTGAGAAGGTCACCGCCGAGTACGACACGTTCTCGGTGTCGGGCTTCAAGCTGGAGCGCCCGCCCGCCGAGAAGGTGCCGATCATGCTGGCCGCGCTGCGGCCGAACATGCTGCGCCTGGCCGGTCGCGAGGCCGACGGCGCCATCACCAACTGGCTGGCCGCCACGGACGTCGCGCAGGTCCGCGAGGAACTCGGCGACTCGGAGCTGGCCGCACGCATCTTCGTGTGCCCGACCGAGGACGCCGACGCCGCACGGGCGTTGGGTCGCATGCTGATCAGCACCTACCTGACCGTGCCGGCGTACGCGGCGTTCCACGACTGGCTGGGCCGCGGCGAGGTGCTGCGCCCGATGCACGAGGCGTGGGCGGCGGGCGACCGCAAGGCGGCCTCGAAGTCGATCCCGGACGAGGTCGTGGACGCGCTGGTCGTGCACGGCTCGGTGGACGAGTGCCGTGCCCGCGTGGCCGAGTACCAGACCGCCGGCGTCGACACGCCGATCATCGCCCTGCTCCCGACCGGCGGCGACCAGGTGGAGCAGGTACGCGCATTGGCTCCAGGGGCTTAGCGATGCCCAGCGCGACCGAGCAGAAGATCATCGACGCGGCCGTCCGCCTGTTCGCGGCGCAGGGCTACGACGCGACCTCGGTGCAGGAGATCGTGGCGGCCGCCGAGGTGACCAAAGGCGCGCTGTACCACTACTTCCGCTCGAAGGACGACCTGCTCTTCGAGATCTACCGGCTGCTGATCACCGCCCAGTCCGCCGACATGGACCGGATCATCGGCCTCGGCCTGCCGGTCGAAGACACGGTCAGGGAGATCCTCGCTTCGCTCGTCGTCTCGACGGCCGAACGGGTCGACGAGACCGCGGTGTTCGTCCGCGAGCTGCACCGGCTCGGCGAGGACCGGATGACCGACTTCCGCGCCGAGCGCCGCCGCTACCACGAGACGTTCCTCGCGGTGATCGAGAAGGGCCAGGCGGACGGGTCGTTCAGCTCGGCCGTGCCCGCGGACACCGTGGTGCGGATCGCGCTGGGCGTCGTGAACCAGCTGCCGATGTGGTACCGGCCGGACGGGCCGAAACCGCCGCCGGCCCTCGCGGCGGAGATCGCGGACTTCGTGCTGGCGGGGCTGCGGTAGCGGTTAGCCTCCGTACAGGACGGTCTGATCGACTGCGCGCATGGATCTGTTGTTCGCGACCATGCCGGTGCCGGGCCACGTCGCGCCGCTGCTGCCGATCGCCCGCGCGCTGACGTCGCGCGGCCACCGCGTGCGCTGGTGCACCGGCCGGGTGTTCGAGGACCGCGTCACCGCCACCGGCGCGGAGTTCATCGCGATGGATCCGGCGATCGACCACTTCGGGCGCAACGTCGACGAGCTGTTCCCGGTTCGCACCAAGCTCAAGGGCGTCGCGAAGCTGCGCTACGACATGCGCTCGGTGTTCCTCGATCCCATCCCGGCCCAGGTCGACGACCTCCGGCGCGCGCTCACCGCACGATCGGCCGACGTGGTGCTGCACGACGCCGCTTACGTCGGCGCGACGGTGCTGGAACAGCTCGGTGGCCCTCGCGCGGTCAGCGTCGGCGTCATGCCGATGATGCTGCCCGCACCGGACGTGCCACCGTTCGGACCGGGTCTGAAGTACCGCGGCGGCCCGCTCGGCCGGCTGCGCAACTCGCTGGTGCGGGGGCTGCTGGACAACGTGGTGTTCAAGCCCGTGCTCGAGCACCGCGACCAGATCCTCGAGGCGCTGGGCCTGCCCGCGGGAGAACGCTGGCTGGCGACCGTGTCGCCGCACCTGCACCTGCAGAACGGTATCGCGGGCCTGGAGCACCCGCGGGCCTTCCTGCCGCCGCAGGTCAAGTTCGTCGGCGCGCTGGTCGATGAGGCACCGGCCGCGGAACTGCCGGAGTGGTGGGACCGGATGCTGAGCTCCGGCCGGCCGATCGTGCACGTCACGCAGGGCACGGTCGCCGACATGGACCTCGGCCAGCTGGTCCTGCCGACCGTTCGCGCCCTCGCTTCCGAGAACGTCACCGTCGTCGCGAGCGTCGGCGTGCACGACGTGGGGCCGTTGCCCGCCAACGCTTTCGCCGCGCCGTTCCTGCTCTACGACCAGCTGTTGCCCAAGGTCTCCGCCGTGGTCACCAACGGCGGGTTCGGCGGAGTGCAGCTCGCGCTGGCCCAGGGCGTGCCGCTGGTCGTGGCCGGTGCGACGGAGGACAAGCCCGAGGTCGCGGCGCGGGTCGAACGGTCCGGTGCCGGGCTGAACCTGCGCACCTCCACGCCGTCGGAGAAGGCGATCAAAGCCGCTGTGGGCCGGGTGTTGCGTGGTGGAGCGTTCCGGGAGCAGGCGCAGGTGCTGGCGGCGGAGTACCGGCGGCACGACGCGGGCGAGCTGAGCGCTGACCACGTCGAACGGCTCGGCCGGACCAGCGCCGCCGTCCGGTGACGGCGGGCTGCAGGAGATCGACTTCCCCGGCTGAGGGGGCACATGTCGCAGCAACCGCACGAGTACGGGGTCGCTCCGCCGTTGCACGAGGTGCGCACCCAGCCGCTACACGGAGCCACCGCCGCCCGTCCCGGTCACGTGGGTGGACCAGGACCGCCGAGGTGCCGGCCGATCCCGCCTCCGAGTCCGTGATGCTCGTGGTGGTGGCGGGGCCGGACGGCGCCGAGGTACACGATCAACGGCGTGACTGTCCGCGAGGGCAAGGCTTCCGGGCCCTACGGCGTGCTGACGGTCACCGACTCCTGAGGGCCGCCAGCGCCTTGTCCGCGTGCGCGTTCATGCTGAACTCGCTCTTGATCACCTCGATGATCTCGCGGTCGGCGCCGATGACGAAGGTGTGCCGCTTGACCGGGATCGGCCCGAACCGGCGCCGCACGTCGTACTGCTCCGCGACGTCACCACCGACGTCGGCGAGCAGCGGGTAGTCGAAGTTGTTCAGCTCGGCGAACTGCTTCTGCTTCGCCACGTCGTCCATCGAGATCCCGACGCGCTGGGCTCCCGCCTCCTCGAACTCCTTGCCGAGGTCGCGGAAGTGGCAGCTCTGCGCGGTGCAGCCGGACGTCATCGCGGCGGGGTAGAAGAAGAGCACGACCGGGCCGTCGTTGAGGAGATCGGACAGCTTGCGCTCGGTGCCGTCCTGGTCGGGCAGGGTGAAGTCGGGGGCGAGGTCGCCGGGCTTCATGGATCTCCAATACGCTCGGGCCGTGACCAGCATGTCCGATGTGGCCAAAGCCGCAGGGGTGTCGGCTGCGACCGTATCGCGGGCCCTGCGCGGCGAACCGGGCGTGTCCGAGGCCACGAGGCAGCACGTGAGCGAAGTCGCGCGGCGCATGAAGTACGCCATCGCGCGCGACGCCTCCTCGCTCGCCGGAGGGCGCCGGTACGCGATCGCGGTGCTGACGTCCGAGGTCAGCCCGGTGCTGGCCGGTGCGGAGGGTGCTCTCCGGCAGGCTGGTTACGACGTGCTGCTGTACGTGCTCGGGTCTGCGGATGCCCGGGAGAAGTTCTTCGACGAGCTGCCGCTGGGGCGCCGTGTGGACGGTGTGCTTCTGCTCTCCATCTCCATGACGGACGCCGAACGGTCCGCGTTGGAGTCTCTCGAGGTTCCGCACATCACCGTGGACGACGCCGATCTCCGGCACGCGTTGCGCACGGCCGTCGCGCACCTGCAGACGCTCGGGCATCGGGACGTGGCACTGGTGCTGTCCGACGGCGAGGACGAGTCGTACGACGAGATCCTGATCTCGGCCGGCCTCGAGGTGCGTCCGGAGTGGACGGTCTGGTGCTCGCCGACCGTCGACGGCGGCGAGCAGGTGGTCGACGTGCTGCTGGACGGCGAACGTCTGCCGACCGCGGTGATCAGCTCGAACGGCGCCGCGGCGCTGGGCATCTACCTGCGGATGCAGCGGGACGGGCGGGCGGTGCCGGACGAGGTGTCGATCGTGTCGCTGGACGGGCAGGAGCTCACCCGCGTCGTCGGGCTGACCGCGGTCGAGGGCGCGGCGAAGGAGCAGGGGGAGCGGGCGGTCGCGGACCTGTTCACGTTGATCCGCGGCGGGGAGATCGAGCCGGCCGAGCACCACGTGCGGCTGGTCGTGCGCAACTCCAGCGGACCGGTCAGCTGACGTGGCGCAGCTTGCCGGGCTCGGTGCCGGTGGGTAGCGCGATCAGTTCGTAGGTGAGCACTTCGCGGCCGGCCGGCGTGGGTCTGCTGATCGTGATGCGTGCCCCGACCTCGCCCTGAACGTAGGGGTTGGTCCGGCCTTTGAGCGGGCCGTCCAGGTACGTGGCGGTGAAGACGACGATTTCCGGAACCACCACGACGCGGTCCAGGTCGTACTGAGCGGCGATCATGCCGTGCGACCACCTGGATTCGACGAGGACGAACTCGTCGTTCGGCAACAGCAGACGCAACTCGCCGGACGGGCCGTACGGTCGCCTGCCGAGCACACCGATGCGTTCCACCCGTTGAAGATACTGGTCAGCTCGTGCGCAACTCCAGCGGACCGGTCGCCTGAGTAGTGTTCGGCCCATGCCCGCCGAAGAGCGTCTGACCGAGCTGCCCGCGCTGCCGACCACGCCCGGCTACGCCCACGCGGTGGCGGTCACGGGGAAGCTCGCGTTCATCTCCGGGCAGGTCGCCGTCGATGCCAAGGGTTGTGTGGTCGGGGTGGACGACCTGGCGGCTCAGACGCGGCAGGCGTTGAGCAATCTTCATCACGTCATTCTGAGGTTTGGCGCGGACTGGTCGGATGTCGTCAAGTTCACCTGGTTCGTGCTCGATGCGTCGGAGGTTCAGACCATTCGTGACGTGCGGGACGAGATTCTGCGGCCCGCGCTTGGCGACGTGCCCAACCCGGCCAGCACGTTGGTTCAGGTGGCGGCGTTGTTCGGACGTGATTTCCTGGTCGAGGTCGAAGCCGTTGTGGCGATTCCAAGTGAAGCATCCGATGTTTAAGTAAATGCACCTCTGGGTGTGCGTCCCAACCGGCCTGCACCCTTCGGGTGACCAGGGACCATTTGCTCTGGTAATAACCATCGAGCTGTGACATAGCTTGTATCTGTGGAGGAGTTGGTGGCGCGGCTGGCGGACGCTTGGGGCGTTGCCACTCGGTACGAGAACGCGGACCAGCAAGAGGTCACCGTCGACCTGGACGTCGTGGTCGCGGTGCTCGCCCAGTTCGGCGTGGATGCGTCCACTGAGGACTCCGTCGCCCGCGAGCTCGCCGCGATCGAGCAACGCCGTGCGGAACAGGCCCTGCCGCCCACGATCGTCATCCGCGAGTACGAGACGTACGACCTGCGCGGCCCCGCGACCGTCGAGCTCGAGGACGGCACCAGCTTCGAGACCGAGCGCCACCTGCCGGACTCGCTGCCGCTCGGCTGGCACCGCGTCGTCACCGCCACGCAGACCATCACGCTGGCCGTCGCGCCCAGGACGTTGCCGGACGTTCCGCACACCTGGGGCTGGATGCTCCAGCTCTACGCCGCGCGCTCGAAGGAGTCGTGGGGGATGGGCGACTTCGCCGACCTCGCCACGATCGCCCGCCGTTCGTCGCTGGAGCTCGACGCCGGTGTCGTGCTGGTCAATCCGGTGCAGGCGCCGTCGCCGACCCACCCCGTCGAGCGCTCGCCGTACTCGCCGACCAGCCGCCGGTTCGCGAACCCGCTGTACCTGCGCGTCACCGACACCGCCGAGTTCCTGCAGGCCTGCCCGCGCACCCGGCAGCTCATCCGCGACCTGCGGCCCGAGAACCAGGACCTGATCGACTACGACGCGATCTGGGACGCCAAGAAGCAGGCCCTCGAGCTGCTCTTCCCCGGCGGCGACGTCGAGATGGACGAGGAGCTGGCGAAGTTCGCCACGTACTGCGCCCTCGCCGAGGTCCACGGCAAGGACTGGCGCAGGTGGCCCGCCGGACACGAGGCGCCGCCTGCCGAGCGGGTCGCGTTCTACGCGTGGCTCCAGCACCTCTGCACGCGCCAGCTCCAGGACGTGCGGCTGGCCGCGCACGAGGCCGGCATGGCCATCGGCGTCATCCACGACCTCCCGGTGGGCGTCGACCCCGGCGGCGCGGACACGTTCGCCGACCCCGAGGCGTTCGCCATCGACGTGACGGTCGGCGCGCCACCCGACGCGTTCAGCGCGGACGGCCAGGGCTGGGGCCTGCCGCCGTGGCGTCCCGACAAGCTCGCCGAGTCCGGCTACCGCCCGTTCCGCCAGGTGCTGCGCAGCGTCCTGAAGCACGCGGACGGCATCCGCATCGACCACGTCGCCGGGCTCTGGAGGCTGTGGTGGATCCCGCCGGGCGAACCACCGTCGCGCGGCACCTACGTCCACTACGACGCCGACGCCATGCTCGGCGTGCTCGCGCTGGAGGCCTACCGGGCCGGCGCGGTCGTGGTCGGCGAGGACCTCGGCACGGTCGAGCCGGTCGTCACCAAGACGTTGCAGGAGAACGGCATGCTGACCAGCGCCGTCCTCTACTTCCAGCGCGACTACTACGCCGACGGCCACCCGCTGATCCCGCCGTCGCAGTGGAACCCGAAGGCGATGGCCAGCATCTCCACGCACGACCTGCCGACGGCCGCGACCTTCTTCGCGGGTTCCGACGGCCCCGATTTCGACGAGTTGATGCGCCAGGAAGGCATCGACCCGCGCGATCGCGTCGCGGGCGCCCACGAACTGCTCGCGCAGGCACCCTGCGCGTTGGTCCTGACTTCACCTCAGGACGCTCTGCGGGAAACCCGGCAGCCCAACGTGCCGGGCACGATCGACGAGCACCCGAACTGGAGAATTCCCCTGCCGGTGGCATTGGATGATTTCTTCCCACGCGTCCGGGAGATCACCCGGCCACTCCGCAGCCGCGGAAGATGAAACTTTTGCGTAACGGCAGGTCATGTACCTGCGGAGTACTGTAAGGCCGTCACCCGACGGCGGACGACGAACGTTTTGGAGGTGGCGTACCAGATGAGCTCAGCCGTGAGCACCCGGACACCAACCGGGGTGCTTGAACTGGCCGTCGAGCAGGTCCTCGCTTCGGTGAGACCCGCTGCACTCGGCGACCCGGTGGTCGGGGCACGGCGCGCGGAGGAATCACTGCGTGACGCGCTGCGGGACGCAGGTCCCGTTGAGGACAACCTGGCCTTGCAGCACGCCCTGGCGTGCGCGGAGGCCGCTTGTGAACACCTGAAGTACTGCGAGATCCAGGAAGCACGAACGTTGCTCATGGCCGCACGTGGGCAACTGGTTCTGGCACACGAAGGAGTGTGACTGCATTCCGTAGTTGCCGGTCGGTGACGATCACACGATCGAATTAAGCCGCTCCCACTCTCGTGAGAACCTCGCTGTAGCGGGCCCGGAATTGTCGGTGCTCGCTCGTAGGGTTCGGAGTGTGATCGTCCACCAGGCCTGTCTGTTCGCTTTGGATCCAAATCCGGCACAGGCGCGGGCTCCGTCCGCGCACTGCGGTGTCCGCTGCCCGCACTCCGGAGGATCTGGAACCAGGCCGAGGATCAAGTCGCGAGACGGTGGGTTCGTGTCCAGCCCGAAACACCTGATCGCCGACACCGGGTTCGCCGAGGTCCGGCGGCACCTGGAGTACAAGACGCGGTGGCGGGGTAGTTGTCTGGTCGTGGAGGCCGGTGACCTGGAGCCTCAGGGCTCGACGGACGTGGAGCCGGCCATCCCTCACAACAGAGTCATGCCACGACGTTGTGACCCGGATATGGTCTGTTAGTAGCTACCTTCTTGTGACGAGGAGCATTGTGCGACCCTGGCCCGGAAGGCCCTACCCGCTGGGCGCTGGATATGACGGCGTTGGTACGAATTTCGCCCTGTTCTCCGAGGTCGCGGAGTACGTGGAGCTCTGCCTGTTCGACGAGGACGGCACCGAGACGCGCGTGAGGCTGCCGGAGGTGGACGGGTTCGTCCACCACGGCTACCTGCTGGGCGTCGGCCCAGGGCAGAAGTACGGGTACCGCGTGCACGGCCCGTACGACCCGGCGCGAGGTCTGCGCTGCAATCCCAACAAGTTGCTCATCGACCCGTACGCCAAGGCCATCTCGAACGGCCTGACGTGGGACGAGGCGTTGTACGGGTACAAGTTCGGTTCGCCGGACGAGCGCAACGACACCGACTCGGCGCCGCACGTGCCGAAGTCCGTGGTGGTGAACCCGTTCTTCGACTGGACGAACGACAGGCTGCCCAGGACGCCGTACAACGAGAGCGTCATTTACGAGGCGCACGTTCGCGGTCTGACCATCGACCACCCCGAGATTCCGCCGCGCCTGCGAGGCACTTACGCGGGGCTGGCGCATCCGGTGATGATCGATCATCTGATCAAGCTCGGGGTCACCGCGGTCGAGCTGATGCCGGTGCACCAGTTCATCAGCGATCACACGCTGGCGGAGCGGCGGCTCAGCAACTACTGGGGTTACAACACGATCGGGTTCTTCGCGCCGCACGACGGTTACTCGGCGCTGCCGTTGAACCAGGTGCAGGAGTTCAAGGGCATGGTCAGGGCCCTGCACCAGGCGGGGATCGAGGTCATCCTCGACGTCGTCTACAACCACACCGCGGAGGGCAACCACCTCGGGCCGACGATGTCGATGCGCGGTATCGACAACGAGGCGTACTACCGGCTGGTGGAGGACGACCCGAAGTTCTACATGGACTACACGGGCACCGGTAACTCGCTGAACGTGCGGTCGCCGCACACGTTGCAGCTCATCATGGACTCGCTGCGGTACTGGGTCACCGAGATGCACGTCGACGGGTTCCGGTTCGACCTCGCGTCGGCGCTGGCCCGCGAGTTCTACGACGTCGACCGGCTGGCCACGTTCTTCGAGGTCGTGCAGCAGGACCCGGTGGTGTCGCAGGTCAAGCTGATCGCGGAGCCGTGGGACGTCGGGCCCGGCGGGTACCAGGTCGGCAACTTCCCTCCACTGTGGACGGAGTGGAACGGCAAGTTCCGCGACACGGTCCGCGACTTCTGGCGCGGTGAGCAGGCGACGCTGGGTGAGTTCGCGTCGCGCATCACCGGCAGCAGCGACCTCTACCAGGACGACGGGCGCCGGCCGTACGCGTCGATCAACTTCGTGACGGCGCACGACGGCTTCACCCTCAACGACCTGGTGTCGTACAACGAGAAGCACAACGAGGCGAACGGCGAGGACAACCGCGACGGCGAGGATCACAACCGGTCGTGGAACTGCGGTGTCGAGGGGCCGACGGACGACGAGGAAGTCCTGAAGCTGCGGGCGCGGCAGCGGCGGAACCTGATGGCGACCACGTTGTTGTCGCAGGGTGTGCCGATGATCGTGAACGGCGACGAGTTCGGTCGCACGCAGAACGGCAACAACAACGCGTACTGCCAGGACAACGAGGTCTCCTGGGTCGACTGGTCGTTGCTGGAGAGCAACGCCGAGCTGGTCGACTTCACCTCGGCGGTCGCGGCGTTCCGCAAGGCGCACCCGGTGTTCCGGCGCAAGCGCTTCTTCGCGGGCCGGCCGATCCGCAAGGGCGAGGAGCTGCGCGACATCGCGTGGTTCACCCCGTCCGGCGAGGAGATGACAGAGCAGAACTGGGAGGACGACTTCGGCAAGTGCGTCGTCATCTTCCTCAACGGCGAGGGCATCCCGGACCTCGACTCGCGCGGCATGCGGGTGGTCGACGACTCGTTCCTGATGGCGTTCAACGGGCACTACGAGGACATCCAGGTGACGCTGCCGGAGCTCGAGTACGGTCCTGAGTGGACGGTCGTGGTCGACACGGCGACCGGGCAGGTCGGCAAGGGCGAGAAGGCGATCGCCGCGGGCGGGGAGCTGAACCTCATCGCGCGGTCGCTGGTCGTGCTGCAGAGGGTGGGCTGATGGGCGCGCCGTCCTCCACGTACCGCGTCCAGTTCACCCCGTCCGTCACCTTCGCCGACGCCGCCGGGATCGCGGACTACCTGGCGCGCCTTGGTATCGGCGCGCTGTACGGATCGCCGATGCTCGACGCGCGGGAAGGGTCCACGCACGGCTACGACGTCGTGGACCCGACCCGCGCACGGCCGGAGCTGGGTGGCGACGACGGACGCAAGGCGCTCCAGGAACGGCTCACCGCACTGGAACTCGGCCTGGTCGTCGACATCGTGCCGAACCACATGGTCGTGCCGAACCCGTGGTGGGAGGACGTGCTCGCGAACGGCCAGGAGTCAAAGTACGCCCGGTACTTCGACATCGACTGGTCGTCGGGCAAGGTGCTGCTGCCCGTGCTCGCGGAAGACGCTCCCGACGAACCTGGCGAGCACTTCGTCAGGGTGAACTGGCGGCGGGGCAACACCGAGCTGAACTACCGGCGGTTCTTCGACATCACCGAACTCGCGGCGGTGCGGGTCGAGGACCCCGAGGTGTTCGAGGCGACGCACCGCGAGGTGTTGTCGTGGGGCGTCACGGGCCTGCGCGTCGACCACCCGGACGGCCTGGCCGATCCCGGTGGGTACTTCCGGCGGCTGCGCGAGCACTTCGACGGCTGGCTGGTCGTGGAGAAGATCCTCGGGCCGGACGAGTCGCTGCCGCAGAGCTGGCCGGTCGACGGCACGACGGGCTACGACGCGTTGCGCGAGATCTGCGGTGTGTTCATCGCGCCCACCGACAGGTTCGACGGCGACTTCCACGAGGTCGAACACTCCTCACGGCAACAGGTCGCGGACTCGATCCTGGCCGCTGAGGTGCGCCGGATCGCGCGACTCGTGCAGGGCGTGCCGTTCGAGGACGCCTGCACGGCCGTCGCCGAGGTGATGGTCAACTTCCCGGTGTACCGGTCGTACCTGCCGGAAGGCATGCGGCACTGGGAGATCGCGGTGCAGCGGAGCAAGTCGTCGGCTGTGCGGGCGTTGGACGAGCAGGTGCGCGCCGATCCTCACGGCGAACTGGCGACCAGGATCCAGCAGACGTCCGGCATGGTCGTCGCGAAGGGCACCGAGGACACCGCGTTCTACCGGTACACGAACTTCGTGGCGCTCAACGAGGTCGGTGGCTCGCCGGACAGGTTCGGCCTGGCACCGCAGGACTTCCACCAGCGCGCGGCGAACCGCGAGGCCGGTGAGCCGAACGCCATGACCGCGCTGTCGACACACGACACCAAACGGTCGGAGGACGTGCGGGCGCGGCTCGCGGTGCTGGCGGAGATCCCGGACGAGTACCTGGCGTTCGAGTCCGCGATGAGCGAGCAGCACGGCATCTCCGAGCCATCGCTGAACAGGCTGGCGTGGCAGTCGCTCGTCGGTGCGTGGCCGATCACCGAGGACCGCCTGGGCCAGTACCTGGAGAAGGCGTCCCGCGAGGCCAAGATCAAGACGTCGTGGGTCGACCGGAACGCCGAGTTCGACGCCGAGGTGGCCGCGTGGCCGGCGAAGGCGGTGAACGAGCCGGAGGTCAGCGCGTTCGCCGAACGGATCAAGGCGCCCGGCTGGTCGAACTCGCTGGGGCAGAAGCTGGTCCAGCTCACCGCACCCGGCGTGCCGGACGTGTACCAGGGCACCGAGCTGTGGGACTTCTCGCTGGTCGACCCGGACAACCGCCGTCCGGTCGACTACCAGGTGCGCCGGGACCTGTTGGACCGCATCGAGTCCGGCTGGCTGCCGGAGGTCGACGACTCGGGCGCGGCGAAGCTTCTCGTGGTGCAGAAGGCTTTGCAGGTCCGCAAACGCGGCCTGCACGGCTATCGGCCGCTGCACGCCGAAGGGCCGGCCGCTGAGCACGTGCTGGCGTTCGAACGGTCCGGTGTGATCACGGTGGCGACGAGGCTGCCGGTCGCGTTGGAACGGAAGGGCTGGCAGGACACCGTTCTGCCGTTGCCGGGTGCGAAGTGGACGGACGTGCTCACCGGGCGTCCCGCGACCGAGGACCTGGCGTCGCTGCTCGACACCTATCCGGTGGCACTGCTGGTGCGGGGGGATCAGTGAGCTTCTCCGTCTGGGCGCCGACGCCCGAGTCGGTGCACGTGCGCGTCGACGGGTTCGACCACGAGATGAAGCGCGACGGCGACTGGTGGCTGTCCGATGCCGACTCGCCGGAGGGGACGGACTACGCGTTCGTCATCGAAGGCAAGGCGTATCCGGATCCGCGGTCGCTGTGGCAACCCAACGGCGTGCACGAGGCTTCTCGGGTCTACCGGCACACCTACGAGTGGAACGACAGCGCGTGGACGGGCCGTGCGTTGCCCGGTGGGGTGATCTACGAACTGCACATCGGCACGTTCACGCCGGAAGGCACGTTCGACGCGGCCATCGGGAAGCTCGACCACCTGGTGGACCTCGGCATCACGTTCGTCGAGGTCATGCCGGTCAACAGCTTCGACGGCGTCGAGGGCTGGGGCTACGACGGCGTCCTGTGGGGTGCCGTGCACGAGCCGTACGGCGGGCCGGACGGGTTCAAGCGGTTCGTGGACGCCTGTCACGGCAAGGGTCTCGCCGTGCTGCTCGACGTGGTCTACAACCACCTCGGGCCGTCCGGTGCGTACCTCGACAAGTTCGGGCCGTACTTCGCCGGGCGCAACGACTGGGGCCCTGGGCTGAACCTCGACGGACCGGGTTCCGACGAGGTCCGCCGGTACGTCATCGACAACGCGCTGCAGTGGCTCGGGGACTTCCACGTCGACGGGCTGCGGCTCGACGCCGTGCACGCGCTGGCGGACCGGCGCGCGGTGCACGTGCTCGAAGAGCTGGCGGTCGAGGTCGAGGCGCTCTCCACCAGGGTCGCGCGGCCGCTGACGCTGATCGCCGAGTCCGACCTCAACGACGCCAAGCTGGTCACCGCGCGCGAAGGTGGCGGGCACGGCCTGCAGGCGCAGTGGTCAGATGATCTGCACCACTGCCTGCACGTGGCGCTGACCGGCGAGACTTTCGGTTATTACGAGGACTTCGCGGCACCGGGTGCGCTCAAGAACACGCTGGAGAAGGTGTTCTTCCACGCCGGCACCTGGTCATCGTTCCGCGAGAAGCACCACGGCAAACCCGTCGACACCGCGCTGATCCCCGGCCACCGGTTCCTCGCGTACACCCAGAACCACGACCAGATCGGCAACCGCGCGACCGGTGACCGGCTGCCGGCGAGCGTGCCGACCGGGAAGTTGTTGTGCGCGGCGGCGATCGTGCTGTGTTCGCCCTACACGCCCATGATCTTCATGGGGGAGGAGTGGGCGGCGTCCACGCCCTGGCAGTTCTTCGCGTCGTTCCCGGACCCGCAGCTGGCGGAGGCCGTCCGGACGGGCCGGCGCCGCGAGTTCTCCCGGCACGGCTGGGGTGAGTCCGACGTGCCGGACCCGATGTCGCCTCAGACCGTGGAGAACTCACGGCTCAAGTGGGACGAACTGTCCACCGGCGACCACGCGCAGGTGCTGGAGACCTACAAAGCGCTGATCGCGTTGCGACGCTCCCGCCCGGAGCTGGCCGACCCGCGGTTGGACAGGTTCGTGGTGGAGCAGGACGGGGAGTGCTTCGTGCTGCACCGCGGAACGATCCGCGTCGTGGTGAACCTCGGCACGACCCCCGCCCCGCTGCCTCAGGGAGACGTGCTGCTGACCTCCTCCGCGAACCCGTCGTCACTGTCACCCGAGTCGTTCGCGGTGGTCGCGTCGACGTGATCCCACAGCACCTGGTCGGCCACGTTGACGGGCCGCCCGAGGTGCGCGTACACGAACGCGGTGACCAGCCGGTCGGCCGCGACGTGCAGCTTGATGTTGTGGTGCTGGGATATGTGCACCAGCAGCTGGAACGCCTGCTGGGGTGTGCAGGGTTTGCGTGCGGCGATCAGGCCCGTGGCCTGCCCGATGACGGTCCGGGACACCAGGGCTTTGCGCAGCCCTGCCACCTCGGCCTCGAGGGCGGTGATTCTCGCGGACGACACCGCCGGCTCCTTTCACGTCGTCATGGTCACAGCGGCATGCCGGTGCGACGACGGTGCTCGGGAGCTCTCGAAGGGGCGGGACACACCCAGAGCAAGCCGTCTCATCGGCTTGCGGCTGGGTTCTCAACCGCGAGTGATCACCTTATCAACTGTTTCGGACGGTGCTCGCCGGGTAACCAATCGACGTAGCTGACCTCTAGTGAAGGAGCCTTCTTCATGGGTGCCGACGACAAGTTCAGCAACAAGGCTGATGAGCTCAAGGGCCGCGCGAAGGAAGCCGTCGGCGACGCCACCGACAACGAGCAGTGGCAGGCTGAGGGCCGCGCCGAGCGCGCCAAGGCCGACATCAAGCAGGCCGGCGAGAAGGTCAAGGATGCCTTCCGCTCGGACAAGTAACGCGAAGCCCGACGCCGCCCAGTTCGTCCCCGAGGGGAAGAGCTGGGCGGCGTTGCGTTCAGCGGCTGAAGGCTGTCGCGGCTGCGACCTCTACAAGGACGCCACGCAGACCGTCTTCGGTGAGGGACCGGTACCGGCGAAGCTGATGATGGTCGGTGAGTGCCCCGGTGACCGCGAGGACACCGCGGGGCACGTGTTCGTGGGCCCGGCGGGACGATTGCTGGACAAGGCGTTGCCTGTGGCCGGGATCGATCGTGCTGAGACGTACCTGACGAACGCGGTGAAGCACTTCAGGTTCACCGAGCGGGGCAAGCGCAGGATCCACCAGCAGCCTCGGCGCTCCGAGGTCGTGGCTTGCTTCCCCTGGTTGCGCGAGGAGATCCGGGTGGTGAAGCCCCAGCTGGTGATCTGCCTGGGGGCGGTGGCGGCCAAGGCGGTGCTGGGGCCGTCGTTCAAGCTGACCGAGCACCGCGGTGAGGTGCTGGAGCACGAAGGGCTGCGGGTCGGGGTGACCGTGCACCCGTCGGCGGTGGTGCGGGAGACCGAGAACTACCGCGAGGCGTTCGACGCGTTCGTGGCCGATCTCAAGGCCCTGAAGAAGGCCCTGAAGTAGAGCCGCTGGGAAGCCCGGAAATGGGACAACCCCCGGACGACTCCTGCGCTAGCAGGCCGAGCGGGACCAACGCTCGAAGTCCGGGGGCCGGGTGGCTGCCTTGGTTTACGACTAGGCGTCACCGAGGGCGGTCCTAGCGGACAGCCACCTCACGAGTCCTGTAGCTATACAACTTGGGACCACCTCCTCTCTTGTGTACGACGAACCTATGACGGCATCGGCCGGGGTCGCAACGAGTTTTTACGGGGTGGCACTTGCGCCCGTTGACTTGTGTGTTTCGCGTAGAATCCGCACCCATGGTGCGCATTCCCCTGACCTCGACTGAGCGGGAACGCGGCAGGCGGCTCGGTCAGTTGCTGCGGGACGCCCGCGGCGAGGAGAGCATGGTCGAGATCGCGGCCCGCGCCGGGTTGTCGGCCGAGACCGTGCGCAAGATCGAGACCGGACGTGCCCCCACGCCGTCGTTCTTCACGATCGCCGCGCTCGCGGGCGCGCTCGGCATCTCGCTGGACTCGATCACCGAGTTGCTGGCGCCGCAGAGCCGTTCGGCCTAGCCCGCGATGAGCCCGACGATGGTGGTGAATTCGCTCGGGTGAGTTACCACTAAAGTCGGTGCTACCCGGCTGTTCTTCAAGTAAACCTTTGACTTCGTCTTGTGTGCCGTGTTCCGGTGGAGCTACGAGATTCGCTCTTCTCGGAAACGGGGGAAATGATGAAATTCATTTCAGCGGTACTCACGGCATTCTTGACGTTCGTGCTCGTGAGTGCTCCGGCATCGGCTGCACCGCAGGTCGGCAGGGGTGAGATGCTGCAGCGCGCGGCGTCGTGGCTGACCGCGAACAACGGCGGCAGGGTGCCGTACAGCATGGAGAAGTACTGGACGGACGGTTATCGGCAGGACTGCTCGGGATTTGTGTCGATGGCCGCGAATCTGGGGAACGGAAATCCCAAGGGAGGCCCGAACACCGAGGCGCTCGCGACGGACAAGTACACGACCGCGGTGAAGATCGCCGACATGCAGCCCGGTGACCTCTTCATCGACCCGGTGGACGAGCCCGGCGACGACTTCCGGCACGTCGTGATCTTCGAGAAGTGGACGAAGGGCGACAAGTCCGAGTACATGGCCTACGAGCAGCGCGGTGGCTTCGGCACCGACCACCGCACGCGGACGTACGGTCTCGAGCCGAACAGCAAGTACAAGCCCGTCCGGCTCAAGAGCGTCACCGGCTAGAACCTCACCAGGCGATCGGCATGGCCAGCGGACCCCGCATGGTCATGCCGATTCGCCATTGCACGTCGCCGGCCAGCCGCAGTGCGGGGAACCGTTCGAGGATCGCCGTCAGCGCGACCTGCACGTCCATCCGCGCGAGCTGTGCGCCGATGCAGTGGTGCGGCCCGTGCCCGAACGTGAGGTGCCCCTTGGCGTTGCGCGTCACGTCGAACCGGTCGGGGTCGGGGAACTGGCGTGGGTCCCGGTTGGCGGCGTGCTTGGCCAGCAGCACCGGTTCGCCCGCTTTCACGGTGCCACCGCTCAGTTCCACGTCCTCCAGGGTGTAGCGGGGCAGGATGTCGGAGATCTCCTGCGCGGGAATCCACCGCAGCAGCTCCTCGACGGCTCCTGGCATCAGCTCCGGGTTCGAGCGCAGCAGTTCGGCCTGATCCGGGAACCGCAACAGCGTGTGGACGGAGTTGGCGATCTCGGCGGCCGTGGAGTCGTAACCGGCGCCGAGCAACAGGACCAGCAGCTGCACGAGCTCGTCGCCGGTGAGCTGGTCGCCGTCCTCCTGTGCCACCACCAACGCGCTGATCAGGTCGTCTTCCTGGTGCGCGCGCCGCTGGTCGGCGAGGCCGGCGAGGTAGACCGCGAGCTCGCCGATCTTCGCCAGCTTCTCGTCCTGGGTCATCGCGGTGCTGGACATGAACGCGGCGGCCAGGTCCTGGAAGTGGTCGCGGTCGTCGTACGGCACGCCGAGCAGGTCGCAGACCATCAGTCCTGGCAACGGAACCGCGTAGGCGGTCCACAGCTCCGCGGGTGGACCGGCCTTCTCGATGTCGTCCAGCAGCTCGTCGGCCAGCCGTTCCGCGGTCGTGCGCAGTTTTTCGACGCGGCGCACAGTGAAGGCGTGTGCCAGCAGTCGCCTGAGCCGGGTGTGGTCCGGTGGGTCGAGGTCGGTGAGGATCGCACCGATCCGTTGTGGCCCAACCCGCGGTGTGTCCCGCACGGCGGCCTGCGCGAGGCTGAACCTCGGGTCGCTGAGTGCTAATCGCACGTCGTCGTATCTGGTGAGCAGCCACCCCTCTTCCCCGTGCGGGAGCTGGACGCGGGCGAGGGGTTCGTCGTCACGGAGCCGGCCGTACATCGGGTCGATCTCGAGTCCGTCCACCGGGCCGAACGGGTAGGAACGCGCGGTCATGAGCATCCTCCAGGGTTCGCGGCGCGGACATCATACGACCGGAAAACGCTTTCATCCGAGGCTTGGCTGGTCTTGACCGGCCCAGGGGGCAGTCCTAGGCTGCGTTCGTACGCACACCTCCGATCTTTGGTCGCTGCCGCCGCGGACCTGAAAGGTGTTCTGTGGATCTGTCGCGGCGCGGACTGCTCGGTGGGGTTGTGGCTGGGGCGGCGCTCACGGCGTTGCCGGTCGGGGCGGGTGCGGATCCGGGGAGCGCCGGATGCGCCACGAGGATCGACTGGGAGCGGTTCCTCGGCGAGCAGGACCTGGTGTGGCAGCGGATGCCTCGTGCTTGGTACGAGGGTCCGTTCCTGGGCAACGGTTTTCTCGCCACCGCCTGCTATCGCGAGCCCGGCGCGAACGCGGTGCGGTTCACCGTGGACCACGCGAAGGTGCAGGACCACCGGCCGCAGTTCGGCAACGAGTGGGGAGTGGCGCGGCTGCCGGTCGGGCGGCTGTTGCTCACGCCGGTCGGCAAGATCGCCGGGGTCGACCTCAGGCTCGGCCTGTGGAACGCCGAGCTGCGCGGCAAGATCATCACTGACCAGGGTGAGCTCGCGGTCAGGTTGTTCGTGCACGCCGAGAAGTCGTTGCTGCACCTGGAAGTGCGGCCGTCCAGCGGTGAGAGTGGCTTCAAGCTGGAGTTCGTGGCGCTCGACGCCCTGAGCCCGCGCACGATCCGCGAACCACCGCCTGCGACGTTCCCGCTCAACCCCAAGCCGGTCACCCGCGTCGAGAACGGGCTCACGCTCGTCACCCAGGAGATGGTCGCGGGCGGTCAGACGGCCACGGCGTATCGCGTCAAGAAGTTCCACGGCCGCACGGAGTTCCTGCTGTCCGTGGACCATTCGTTCCCCGAGCGCACCGCCGAGGCAACGGTCCGGGAGGCGGTCACCAGAGCGTCGATCCCGGAGATGCTGCGCCACCAGCACCAGAAGTGGTGGCACACCTTCTACCGCAAGAGTTTCGTGTCCGTTCCGGACGCGTTGATGCAGAGCTTCTACTGGATCCAGCTGTACAAGCTCGCGTCCGGGGCTCGGGCGCAGGCGCCGATCATGCCCACCACCGGGCCGTGGCTGGAGCCGACGCCGTGGCCGTCGGTGTGGTTCAACCTCAACGCCCAGCTCGAGTACTGGCCGGTGCACGCGTCGAACCACCTCGAGCTGGACCCGATCCCGCGCACGATCGCGCAGAATCAACAGATCCTGGTCGACGCGCTGAGACCCGAGTTCCGCGCCGACTCGATGGGGTTGCGGCGCAGCACCGATCCGACGTTTCAGGACGCCGGGTTCGTCGGCTCGCCGCTGCATCCGTCGCCGGACCCGGAGATCGGGAACCTGCCGTGGTTGCTGCACAACGCGTGGCTGAGCTACCGGCACACGATGGACGAGCGGGTCCTGCGCGACACGGTCTTCCCGGTGCTGCGCCGATCGACCAACTACTACCTGCACTTCCTGCGCAAGGGTAACGACGGCAGGCTGCACCTGTTGCCCACCTACTCGCCCGAGTACGGCGTCGCGCCGGACTGCAACTACGACCTCGCGCTGCTGCGGTGGTCGTGCCGGACGTTGATCGAGTCGGCGAAGGTCCTCAGGATCGCCGATCCGCTGGTGCCGAAGTGGCAGGAGGTGCTCGACCAGCTCGTCGAGTACCCGGCCGACCTGGGCGGGTTCATGATCGGCGCCGGCGTGCCGTTCGCGAAGTCGCACCGGCACTACTCGCACATGCTCGCGGTCTACCCGTTGCACGAGGTCAACTGGGAGCAGCCGGAACGCCGTGACCTGATCGAACGCTCGCTGAAGCACTGGCTGAGCTTCGAGGGGTCGTTGCGCGGCTTCACGTTCACCGGTGCCGCCTCGATCTCGGCCCAGATGACCCGCGGCGACGAGGCGTTGCGCTACCTGCGCGAGTTCGTCGCCAGGTTCGCCCAGCCGAACACGATGTACTTCGAGGCAGGACCGGTGATCGAGACGCCTCTCTCCGCGGCGAAGTCGTTGCAGGACATGCTGATCCAGAGCTGGGGCGGGCTGATCCGGATCTTCCCGGCCGTGCCCGCCGTCTGGCAGGACGTCACGATCCACGACACCCGGACCGAGGGCGCGTTCCTGGTCAGCGCGGTGCGCCGGGGTGGCAGGACGCGGTTCGTCCGGGTGCACAGCGAGGCCGGCCAGCCGTGCCGCGTCCGCACGGGCATCGAGGGGCCTCTCAGCGTCCGGGGCTGCTCGCGGTGGAGCGTGCGCGACGGCGTGGTCGAGCTGGAGCTGCGGCGTGGCCAGGAAGCGTTGATCCACGCGAAGGGCGAGCGCGACTTCACCATCGCGCCGGTCCGGATCACCGAGCCTGCCCGGCGCTGGGGCCTGCCCGCGTTGCCGCCCGGTGGCAGCGCGGTGCCGGTCGACATCAGCGCGGCGCTCGACAACGACGGGCTGTCCAACGAGTTCACCAGCCGTGACGGCGACTTCGACGGCCTGGGCAACACCTACCCGGCCGCCCAGCTGCCGCAGACCGGTTCGGTGACCGACGACAGCGTCCTGTTCGAGTTCCACAACGGCGACGAGGCGAGCAAGAACAACGTCATCGCGGCCGGACAGACGTTGGCACTACCCGCCGGGAAGTACGTGAAGCTGCACCTGCTCGCGGCCGCCGACACGGGCAACGTCGAGGCGGACGGCACGCTGGTGTACGCCGACGGCCCGGTGCCCGCCCGGTTCCGGGTCACGGCCTGGCAGCAGCGGCCGCAGTTCGGCGAGTCGGAACCCGTTGCCACCACGCTGATGCACACGCCGGCCGGTCCGGTGGCCAAGCAGGTGTCGATCTTCCACCAGACCGTCGAGCTGGACGCCACCAAGGAACTCTCCGCCGTCACCTTGCCCAAGACGGGCGGGCCACGCCTGCACGTCTTCGCGATCACCCTGGAGAAGCCGAAGTGAGAGCACTGCTCACCGCGTTGGCGCTCGTCGCAGCGTCCGTGGTCGTACCGTCCTTACCCGCCACCGCAGCTGACCCCGACCCGACGCTGGCGCTCACCCCGCCGATGGGGTTCAACAACTGGAACACCACCGGCTGCGACATCAACGAGCAGATGATCCGCGACATGGCGGACATCTTCGTGACCAAGGGGCTCAAGGACGCCGGCTACCAGTACGTCAACGTCGACGACTGCTGGGCCGACGCCACCCGCGACCCCGCCACCGGACGGCTGCGCAACCACCCCGTGCGGTTTCCCAGTGGCATGAAGGCGCTCGCGGACTACATCCACGCCCGCGGCCTCAAGTTCGGCATCTACACCAGCGCAGGTGTTATGACGTGCGCCAAGACGATGCCGGGAGCGTTGGACCACGAGGAGATCGACGCGCAGACGTTCGCGGACTGGGGCGTCGACTACCTCAAGTACGACAACTGCAACAACGAGGGCCGTCCCGCTCTCGAGCGCTACACCAAAATGCGGGACGCGCTGAAGAAGACCGGCCGCCCGATCGTCTACTCGATCTGCGAGTGGGGCCAGAACAAGCCGTGGGAGTGGGGCAAGGGCGTCGGTCACCTGTGGCGCACCACCGGTGACATCAACGACACCTGGTCCAAGACCGTCGAGATCCTCAAGCTCAACGCGCCGCTGGACGCCTATGCCGGGCCGGGGCACTGGAACGACCCGGACATGCTGGAGGTCGGCAACGGCAGGCAGACGACAACCGAGTACCAGAGCCACTTCGCGCTGTGGTCGATCATGGCGGCGCCGCTGCTGATCGGCGCGGACCTGCGCAAGGTGTCCGCCGAGCACTTCGACATCCTGCGCAACAAGGAGATCATCGCGATCAACCAGGACAAGCTCGGCGTCCAGGGCAAGGTGATCTCCCAGAAGGACGGGCAGTGGGTGTTCGTGAAGCCGCTGGCCAACGGCGACAAGGCGGTGGCGCTGTTCAACGAGTCCGAGGTGAACGCGACGATCTCCACGTCCGCGCGTGACCTCGGGTTGCCGCGCAGCGTCGGCTACACCGTGCGGGATCTGTGGCAGCACAAGAACTTCCAGTCCGCGGGCAAGATCTCGGCTTCGCTGCCGCCGCACGGCACCGCGATCTTCCGGGTGAAGGCGTCACAGGACTGGTACCGGTACGAGCCCGCGATCGACACGTCGCTGGACATCGCCGCGCAGATCGCCGGGATCCCGAGCACGATCACGCCGGCCGGTGAGCCGTTCGTGGCCACCGTGACGGCGACCAACCAGGCTCCTGTGCCGGTGCTGAACGCTGCTACCTCGTTCATGGCGCCTGCGGGGTGGAAGGTCGAGAAGCTGTCGTCTGAGCGTGCGCCGGTGTTGCTCACTTCGCAGTCGGTGCAAGGTAAGTGGCGGGTGACGCCGCCTGCTGGAGTGGTGCCTGGCGCGCATGTTCTGAACGGCTCGTTGGGCGTTACCTGGGTTGGGCACGGGAAGCTGACTCGTCCGGTCGACGCCGGTGTGCTGGTGCCTGGTGCGCCGCCGTCGGGTGGGTCGTTGTGGGCCAGTGACGTCAAGTTCACCACTGAGCGCAGTGGCTATGGGCCCGTGGAGCGCGACAAGTCCAACGGCGGTTATGTCGGTGGTGACGGCAAGACGTTGACCATCAACGGAAAGACCTACGAGAAGGGGCTCGGCGCGCATGCCAACGCCGAGCTCATTCTCTACGTAGGTGGTCGTTGCACGTCGTTCTCGTCCGACGTCGGTATCGACGACGAACGGGACGTGAACCAGCTGGGCTCGGCGATCTTCGAGGTCTGGGCGGACGGCACGAAGGTCGCGTCCAGCGGGCTGCGGACCTGGCGGGATGACGCTGTTGCCATCGCGGGTTCCTTGCAGGGCGCCAAGTTCCTGCGTCTGGTGGTCAACGACAGCGGGGACGGCGTCAGGTTCGATCGGGGAGACTTCGCCGGCGCAAAGCTGACCTGCTGAGGGCGATGGTCGCGATGACGGCGACGAGCACGCCCGTAGACAGGATCTGACCGCGGGCCTGCTCGTCGCTGAGCATCAGCACGATGATCGCGGCGATGCCGGCCAGCGCGAGCCAGGAGAGGTACGGGTAGCCCCACATCGGGACCGCGGGGTTCGGGATGTCGCGGCGCAGGCGGATCTGGGAGATGGCGATGAACGCCCAGACGACCAGCAACGCGGAACCCACGGCGTTGAGCAGCAACAGGAACACGGTGTCCGGCCAGAGGTAGTTCAGCACCACCGAGAAGAACCCGAACGCGACGGATGCCAGCACCGCGTTGCGCGGGACGCCGTTCTTCTTGTTCAGCAACGCTTTGGGGGCCTCGCCGCGTTCGGCGAGCGAACAGAGCATGCGGGCGGCGCCGTAGAGGGTGGCGTTGATGGCGCTCAGCAGGGCCGCGAAGATGACGACGTTCATGATCTGGCCTGCGGCGGGGATGCCCAGGCGGTTCAACACGGCGACGTACGGGCTGGCACCCACCTCGGAGTCGTTCCAGGGCAGGAGAGTGACGACCACGGCCATCGAGCCGAGGTAGAAGACGAGCAGGCGGGTCATGGAGCTTCTGACCGCTTTGCCGATGGCGCGTTTGGGATCCTCGGCGTCGGCGGCCGCGATCGTGACTACTTCCAGGCCGCCGAACGCGAAGACCACGGCCATGAAGCCGGCGATCACTCCGCTCCAGCCGTTGGGCATGAAGTCGGTGAGGTTGCTCAGGCCTGGGGAGTCGACGTTGGGGAGGAGGTTGAGGATCGCGGCGGCGCCTAGTGTGAGGAAGAGGACGATCGCGGCGATTTTCAGGCCGGCGAACCAGAACTCGAACTCGCCGAAGTTGCGGACGTTGGTGAGGTTCACCGCGGTGAGGGCTGACATGAAGATCAGCACCCAGGTCCATTGGGGGACGGCTGGGACCCAGCCTGAGGCGATCTTGGCGGCGCCGGTGGCCTCGACTGCCAGGACTACGCCGACCGTTGCCCAGTAGGCCCAGCCGACGGTGAAGCCCGCCCAGGGGCCCAGTGCTTTTTCGGCGTGTACTGAGAAGGCGCCGCCGCTCGGATGTTCGGCGGCCATTTCTCCGAGCATTCGCATGATGAGCAACGCCAGGAATCCGGCCAGACCAAATGAGATGAGGACGGCCGGGCCGGCCAGTGCGATGCCGGCGCCTGTGCCCACGAAGAGACCCGCACCGATCACACCTCCCAGCGCGATCATGGTGACGTGGCGTTGTTGCAGGTGAGTCACGCTCTCCAGCCCCGTTCAAGTGTGCCGATGGCGGCCCGATAGTGAGTTCATGGCGGCGGAGAGTCAAATCGTGTGATCGGAGTTACACCGTACCGAAAAGTTAGTGAGGGTGAGATCGATGAACTCGCCTGAGGGAGCTTTGCCGTCCGGAGTGGTGCAGCGCGGAGTCGTGCAGCGCGGAGAGTTGCGGGCCGGAGAAGTTCGGACCGGGGAAGTGCCGCGGCTTGACACGTTCTCCAGTGCGCTTGAGCGGTACTCGGACTGGGGGTGGTTGGTGCTGCGGTCGGAGAACCGGTTGCTGTTGACCACCGATCATCAGGTGTCCGCTGTGGAGCTCGGGGCTGGGATCGGTGGGGAGGTGCAGCACTACCTGTCTGTGCGGATGCTTGGAGGACCGGTGGTGGTGTTGCCTGGGGCTCCTGGGAGGTGGCTCATCTTGACTTCGTCTGCTGATGAGGCTTCGCAGGTGAATTTGATTCGGTTGCGGGCGCGGGGGGCGTTGACGCATCGGTTGGGGACGTTGGTGCCGTTGCCGCCGTCTCGGATTGATCGTGGGTTGGTCGGGTGGTTGGGGGAAGGGCCCGCTGGGCGACCTTTTCTGCCGCCGTTTTCGGCTGTGGTGGCGGCGTTGAGGGCGGTTACGGAGACTGCTGGGTTGAGGTGATTCGGGGGGCTTGAGGGTCGCCGGCTTTGAGGGTGGTGGCCTTTGCGGGTCGCGAGTTTTGAGGGTGGTCACCTTGCGGGCGGCGGGTTCGGCCTGCGTGCGTTTCCTGGGGGCGCTGCCCCCAGACCCCCGCCAATCTGATCTGGGGGTCCTCCGCCGTGCGTGGGTTGATGGCACGCCTGTTGCGTTGGGCGGAGGCGCGTTGCGTAGGTGGTGCGGTCCGGGCGGGTCCCCGTCACAAGTCGGGCCAGAGCGAGCCACCCACGAGGAGGGATGTCAAACGGACGAAAAGCGTGTCCGTTTGACATCCCTCCTCGTGCGCGGCAAG
>NZ_JBSGXZ010000054.1:0-51668 GCF_053610285.1 Lentzea sp. NPDC054927 | reverse complement strand
GGTTGCATCTCTACAATCACCACCGCGGTCACACCGCACTTGCAGGCCAGCCACCCGCCAGCCGCGTTCCTAACCTCTCAGGGCACTACAGCTAGTCGTCCCCAGCGCTAGTCGTCCCAATCAGGATCCGCTCGTCGCTCAGCCGCGGCGTCGACGACGGCGTTGACGCGCGCGACCTCCGCCTCACGATCGGCGTCGTCGTGCTGATCGCGCAACCGCTCCAGCCCTCCGCCCCAGGCCTGCACGACGCCCACGGCCTCGTGCAGCGCGGCACGTCTCGCGATCGCGTCGACGAGGCGCAGCGCCGCGGCGGTGTCGCCGGAACCGCAGCTGGGTGAGGACATGCCCTCACCCTCCTCTGTCGCGGAGAGGATGGCGACCGTCCCGCGCGGCTCACTTGGCCCGCAGTGGCAGGACACGGGACAGCACCGGCACTGTCGCGACGGCGACGACGGTGTGCATCGCGATCAGCGCGAGCGAGTTCACCAAGGTGGCGCCAGCGGCGAGAATGCCCAGGTCCGGGATCCACGAGAGCACGACGACGACAGGCACCAGAACGCGCAGCACTCGCTGCGGGTCGCGGGCGGAGCGTCGCACGAGGTACCAGCCGAGCGTGCCGAGCAGGATCCCGATCACCGTGGCCGGCGCGTACTCGGCCAGTGCCAAGCCCATGCGTTCGGTACCCGCGGGCACGAACTTGCCCGCCACCAGGGCGATCAGCGAGTTGACCGCGATCGAGACGACCGCGGCACCGAGAAGGCCGATGACGACCTCCGCTGTGCTGGGCGCGAGAGTCGAGGAGGGAGCGGGGAAGCTGGTGTCGGCCATGAGCCCGTCCTTCGGTAAGCTGAATTGCAAGCGGTCACTTGCAATTACCGTAGCCATGCGGTCACGCTGATGCAAGTGAACACTTGCATCAGCTGAGGATGGAGGAGGACGCGTGGCCAGCCGGGTGACCGACGAGACGGTGTTCGACGCGGTGCTGGCGGTGATCGCCGAACAGGGCTACGAACGGGCGGCCACCCGCGCGATCGCCGACGCCGCCGGAATCAACGAGGCGACGCTGTTCCGCCGGTTCGGCTCCAAGCAGAACCTGCTGAGGCAGGCCGTTCGCCGCAACTTCGCGGGGTTCGCACTCGACCTCGACGCACCCGGCGACGACGTGGCCGCCGACCTGCTCACGATCGTGACCTACTACTCGCGGCTGTACGAAACGCGCGGCGGCGTGGTGCTGACCCTGATGAGGGAGGCGAAGTTCAGCCCCGAGGTGGCGGCCGTGCTCACCGAACCGGAGGCACTGCTGGAGCGGGTGGACGCCGTGATCCTGCACCACCAGCGCCGCGGAGCCCTCGTCGCGGAGCCGCCACGGCACACGTTCTTCGCGCTGGTGGGCCCGGTGATGATGCGGGCCATCGCCCGGCGGGTCGACCAGCGGGCGACCCAGGCGCCCGTCGATCCCGAGGCCGTCGTGCGGCGGTTCCTGCACGGGCACCGGCCCGATCCTCGAGAGTCCTCGGCAGCCGTTGAGTGATCGAATGCAACGTTCGGGGTCACTTCTCCATTAGGGGTGCGAAATCGAGGTCGAGTCGACGATCGGGAGTGGCCGGTGGAGTTTGCCGAGTACGTGGCAAGGGAGCGGCCAGCGCTGATGCGGTTCGCCATGGTCCTGACCTGCCGGACGTGGCTGGCCGAGGACCTGGTGAGCGATGTGCTGGGCCGGGCGTTCGAGCGCTGGGAACGGATCTCGGGGATGGACGAGCCACACGCCTACGTGCGGCGGATGGTCGTCAACGAGTACCTGTCCTGGCGCAGGATGCTGACCCGCACGTCCCCGCGCGCCGAGGTCGAGCCGATGGTGATCTCCGACGGCGCGGACGAGCGCGCCGAGCGGGACGTGATGATCCGCCGCCTCGCCGGCCTGCCCAGGAAGCAGCGCGCGGCCGTGGTCCTGCGCTACTACGCGGGCCTGTCCGACCGGGAGATCGCCACGCAGTTGGGATGCCGGGAGCCGACCGTGCGCAGTCAGATCCATCGGGCACTCAACGTTCTGCGCATCGACCTCACCGCGACCGCCCCCAACTTCCAGGAGACCTCATGAGCGACCTGCGGACCCTCCACGACGCCTTCGCCGAGTTGGAGCGGCGCGTCGACGCCGTGGCCCCGGGTATGGCCCCGGTCGTGCGGCCGCGGCGGGCCATGCGGCTGGTACCCGTCGCGGCCACCGTCGTCGTGGTGGCGGGCCTGGTCGCGGGTGCGGTGTGGCTGGTGCCGGGCGGCTCCGGCACGCCCGCCGCCGGCCCGGCGACCGCACTGTCCGCGACCGCGGCGCGCAGCCCGGTTCCCACCTCGCCGGACGACCTGATCGCCCGGTTCAGGGTGGTGCTCGGCGACACCGCGACGTTCGAGGTGACCCAAAAAATCGACGTGCCAGGGCCGGGGGCTCTCCCGTCCTCGGGGAACCCCGCGCCACCGGGGACAGGATCGGTCGTGACACCACAGGTGCCGAACCCGGACGTCCCCTCCCACGCGCTTGTCTTCGGGACGCTGACCTCCGCGGGCATCACCGGGAGCTTCATCCTGACGATCCTTCCCGCCGGCGATTCCGAGCCCAGCGTGTGGTGCAGCTTCAACCGCACGGGTCCCGGCATGACTCCAACTCGACGAGAGGACTGTCATGTCAGCACGCTGCCCGACGGCTCCCGGCTGGCGACCGAGACCGCGCGGCCGTATCCCAGCGCGGTCTCGTACCTGGCGTGCCTCAAGCGGCCCGACGGGACGACGATCCTCATGCGCGTCGGCAACCAGGAAGACCCCAATGGCGCTGTGATCGGCTCGCCGGGCGGCCGGGTCCTCTCGTCGCAGCCGCCACTGACCCTCGACCAGCTGAAGGCGATCGTCACCTCCGGCAAGTGGTGACGAGGTTCGTGATGGGCCGGTCACCTCGGTGGCGGCCCATCACCGGGAGCGCGTGCCCACTACGACCGCCAACGCGCACGAGGACGCCGCTCGGGGGTCCGGGGGAGGAGCCCGTCGGCTGGGGGTTTGGGGGCTCGGCCCCAAAAGACGCGCCTGCGGCGTGCCACACAACGCCGCCCTACGCCACCTCGCCAACCGCCTCGTCGGCATCCTCCACGGCTGCTTCACCAGCCGCACCACGGCGTAGATGGCGCCGCAGACCGACAGGCCGGGTAGCCGGCACGGCGATGTTGGCAGACCAGGCGCGTATGGGGCGGGATGCGCGACGAGGGATCACATGCCGAGGGTGGCACCCTGGCGATCCGTACGGCGTTTCGCCCCCAACGATTCCACCATTGACGACAGCGCAGGTCGTTCATCGTGTTCGGGCGCCACGCCCACCTGACGCAGCCATCAGCCACCGCCACCGTGGTTGTTCGGTGACCGTCACAATCACGCAGAGCACAGTCACCCCGAGTGCGAACCAACTCGGCCCCAGCACCCATGCTGCCGCTGTCGCCGCCGCGAGCTGGATCAGCACCAGCAGGATGGTCACGAAGCCGGGTACCGGGACGAGCGCGACGCCGCTCGGCCTGTCGCCTGGCGTGCTGAAGATCGCCGGCAGACCGATCAGCACGACCACGGCGCCGATCGCCAGGAGCGCCGAATGCGACCACAGGGCCAGGGGAACGATCACCCACGCGATCAGTTCGGCGAGGAAACGCAGACCTCCGCTGAGGTAGTCGTGCCCAGGTTGTTTCTTGTCGTTCACAGCAATGGCCGCCTGTCGTCTGTTCGGTGTGTGGGGCACCGCATGCCCGAAGGGCAGGTGATGGCACGCAGGCCGTTGTCGATGAAGGTGATCATCCAGGTGAAGCTGTCGTCGACGTCCACGTCGATCTGGTACCCGCCTGCCGCTTCCGTCGTCGCGATCCCTGGCATCACACTGCGCAACATCCTCAGTGCGTGAATCTCCTGCCTGGGATCCAGCCGGTACCCGCGCAACACTGCCGTGAAGGAGCTGAGCAACCGGCTTCTTGCAGGGATGAGCGGGTCGTCGGGGCCGTCCGGACGTGCGCTGCTGACCGCCGCATAGCGGCCGGGGTGCTCGCTCACGTACCTCCGCAGTGCCCGTGCCGCAGCGGCGAGAGCATCGCCACCGGCGACGCCTTGCGTCGCGTCACGGAGGGCGTCGCCGAGTTCCGTCGCGGCCAGGACGGCGATCCGATGAACGAGGTCGGCCAGGCTGTTGACGTGTTTGTAGAGCGAAGGGGTCTTGACTTTGAGCCGCTGGGCCAGCAGGCCCATGGTCAAGCGATCGAAGCCGATCTCGTCGACCAGCGCCGCCGCGGCCTCCGTCACCAAGGAGGGAGCCAGTCGCCCTCTAGGCATGGGCCAGTGTCTTGGCCAGGAACGGCAAGGCGAGCGCGAGGACCTCGTCGGGTGTCTGCACGTGCGGGTAGTGCCCGGCGCCCTCGATGATCGCCAGTTCGCCGCGTCCTCGGGGGAGGTCGGCGATGACCTTCTCGCCCTCGGCGCGGGGGTCGGCCCAGTCGGGGTCGTCGCTGCCCTCGATGACCAGGACCGGACAGGTGATGTTGGCCAGCTGTGCACCGGCGTCGGCGGGGCTGGTCTTGCACATGGCCTGGAGGACCTTCATCCGGCCGGGTTCGCGCAGCTTGGCCTCGATGCGGGCGAGTTCGGCGTCCCAGTCGGCGGGTTTGGCCGGCGTCGCCAGGTCGAGGTAGCGCTTCCAGCTGTCCAGGCTTCCGCCGAACATGACCTTGGCGAGCTGGGTGTAGCCCGCGCGGAAACGCTTGACGCGCAACAGTCCTGCGAGATCGAGGGACTGCGCGCGGGTGAACGGCGCGAGCTCGATGACGCCGGTGATCACGTCGGGTGCGGTGGCGGCGGCGATGGTCGCGGCACCGCCGCTGATCGACTGGCCGATGATCACGGCCGGGCCGCCGAGGTGGCGGGCGACGGCGACCAGGTCGGCCGCGATGTCGGTGCGGGTGTAGCCGTCCCAGCCGAGACTCGAGTCGCCGCACCCGCGGATGTCGACGTTCGCGACCCGGTATCCCTTTGTGGCCAGGGCAGGGGCGAGGAAGCGGTAGGAGTGGCGGCTGTCGCCGATGCCGTGAGCCAGCACGACGAGCGGGCCCTGCCCGGTCACGTCGTAGGCGATGGTGTTGCCGGCGATGTTCAGGTACTCGGTCATGCCGTCCTCCGAAGCAAAGCTAATGGTGTTAGTTCTAAGCTAATCCGATTAGCAACCGCTGTCAACGTGCAGGGTCTCAGGTGGTGGCGCGGCTCGTTCAGGCATGGGATCGCTGCTGCGCCTGCCTGAAGCGTCACGTAGGGGATTTGGCTGATCAGTCGGGCGGGCTGGAGTCGACGGCGTGCTGAACGCGTTCGCGGCAGGCGCTCAGCCGGGCGAGCCTGAGATGATCGACGGTGCGGGGCTGCCCGCGCGTCCAGCTGACCCCGGCGAAGTGGTGACCCTGATGCTGACCTTCCTCGCGGCGACTGCCCGTGCCTAGGGCGGGCCTCGTTCCGGCCACGGTCATCGAGGCCGGCGCGCAACTGGCCGATGAGGTCGGCTTCGAAGCGCTGACCATGGGTCTGCTGGCCGAACGGGTCGGGGTGCGAACACCCTCGCTCTACCGGCACGTCGAGTCCCTGGACGCCCTGCGCCGCGGCATCGCCCTGCAGGCCAAACGGGAGCTCGGCGAGGTGGCGGCCAGAGCGGCCGTCGGCAAAGCGGGTCCGGACGCGATCCACGCCTTCGCCGACGCCTACCGCCGCTGGGTCATCGCGCACCCTGGTCGCTACACGGCCACTATCCGCGCACCCGCGGCCGGCGATGAGGAAGACCGCCGCGTCAGTGACGACTCGCTGCGAGCCCTGTTCGACATCCTCGCCGGACTCGGCCTGCGCGACGCCGACGCGATCGACGCCGCCCGCGCGCTGCGATCGGCGATCCACGGTTTCGCGAGCCTGGAGAGCGCCGGTGGCTTCGGACTGCCTCGTGACATCGACCGCAGCTACCGCGTGCTGATCGAAGCTGTGATCGCAGGCCTGAGGGAGAGAGTCGCGCCGCCTGCCGAAAATTCCTGATCGCTTGTCGCAGATCCGCGTGGCGAGGTCGCGGCAACAACGCGTGAGTTCGACAGCGAGGCGGCAGTGAGGCGTGCGATGCGGTTCGCGATCTCGCCATGAAGGCCGCGAAGGACAG
The DNA here is from genome assembly GCF_053610285.1 of Lentzea sp. NPDC054927. Taxonomy (NCBI): domain Bacteria; kingdom Bacillati; phylum Actinomycetota; class Actinomycetes; order Pseudonocardiales; family Pseudonocardiaceae; genus Lentzea; species Lentzea sp. NPDC054927. Next base: position 45,475 of record NZ_JBSGXZ010000054.1, on the reverse strand, counting down.
CTGCGCATCGCTGTGTGCGCAGCGGCGGGCTTGGCGTTGGTCGCCGCGAGCGCGCTGCGTTCACCGGCGGAGGTCTGGGCCCGCCGGTGAACGCATTGACCGAGCGACGACCCTATTCGGTGAACATGGTGAACGAACGCATCTGGTCGAAGCGCTTCGCGGCGAGGTCATCAAAGCGGATCAGGAAGCATCCGTAGTAGAACTCGCCGTTCGTGGGGAACTGAGCGAGCGGCAACCATTCCTGGATCAACCGGTGCTCCTCTTCGCCCTGCAGGCGGAACCGCTCCTCCATCGACGTGTCGGCATCAGCTGCCAGCAGGCTACTGACGCTGTCGAACGCCATCTGCGCGTACGGGTTGTCCTGGCCGCCGATCTCCCGGCAGTACCCGCCGATGCGAAGCGTGCAGAAGCGGTCCTGAGACGGCCAGAGCTCGTCGACGAGCTCGCACAACTGCTTCACGGCGTCCGCTTCGGACTGGACATCGCGCCGTTCGATCCAGTCGGGCAGCACCGGTTGCACCCATGCGGTGAGCCTGCGCTCGGGAACGAGGAACGGGATGGGCTCCATGAAGAACGTCCTGGTGTCGTGGCCGGGCGGCGGTGATGCCACCTCCGTCTCCGTGCCGGCCGGGACGTAGAGGACTTGCGAGAACTCGGTGGTGGGGTGTTCTTCCATGTCTTCCTCGTGGTGCAGGAAGAACAGCAGCGAACCGTCCGCCGGCAGGTCAAGCCCTTCGGCTCGCGGAAGGGCCGCGCAGTCGACGGAGCCGATGAACGGCAACGGGTACTCCTCACCCGGCCACTCCATGCCCGCCGGTAACTCAGGAAGCCCACCGAACTGCCCGACGACCTCATCCCCGGCACCGCTGGGACCCGCCCAGATCGCGAAGCGGAGCTGGTCGGCGAACTTGTCGGCCTCGTCCTGCGGGATGCCTCGATCGATTGCGACGCTGCGGAACTGCTCGTGACGATCCATGGCGCAGCATGATCGCAGATCGGTGGAAGCGCTCCCCTCACTGTCCACAGCGCTGGTGTCCAGCTCCTCCAGCTGTACTTGGTCATGAGGTTGGTGACTGAACGCGGCTGATGGGTGGATGCCATCGAGTGCGGTGTGACCGCGTTCAGTGTTGTAGTGATCAAGCCAGGGCGGCGGTGCGGGCGTTGTTGTCGAGGAAGATCTCGCGGTAGGCCCACTCGGTCTGCAGGGTGCGGTTGCACCGCTCGACTTTGCCGTTCTGTCAAGGACAATGCGGCTTGATGGTCTTGTGGCGGGCGCCGATCGTGGCGACCGCGGCGGCCATGCCGTTGACCGTCGCCGAAGTCATGGCGCTGCCTGCCGTCGTCGACATCGTCGTCGCCGGCCGGGCTTTCGGACTCCCTATGTCTCGGGCCAAGTTCACCCATTTCTCGGGCTCGCTCGGGCGCAGCCCGCAGCGCGAGCATCATGGGCATCCAGTCCAGAACGGCTGACGCGTCGAAGGGCGTCGCGCTCGGCTCCACCTTCAAGCGCTGTTCGTGCCGCAACCCGGCGACGAACAGGCTGTTCGGCCAGTCCTGTCCGAAACTGCGCAGGAGCGAGCACGGCACATGGGGCTACCGCATCGAGCTGACCGCAGACGCGAACGGTGATCGGCGCCCTCGCCGCCGCACGACCTTCGACTCCGAGACCGCGGCGCAGGACGCCGATCCCAGATGAGGACACCGTGCGTCGCCGGGTGCGGCCGAAGGGCGGCCTGCGCGATCGCATCCAGGTCGGCCCTTACTTCCTGGGGTGGTTGCCGAAGCGGAAGGGCATCTCGAAGAAACACCTACCGCAGCTACGAGTCCCACATCCGGCTTTACCTCGTGCCGTACCTCGGCGGGATCTGGCTCGACGAGCTGGAGAGCGCCGACTTCGCGCGAGGTACCGCCGACCGGTCGGCGTCGCGTCGATGCACCGGATCGTGGCCACAGCACGTAAGGGGCTCAACGACGCGATGTACGGCGAGGGGCTGATCACCCTCAACCCCGCCGTGAAGGTCGAGCTGCCTCCCGAGGTACGGCCCAAGCCCCTCGTGTGGACCGAGGCCCGCGTGGCGCGGTGGCTTGAGACGGGGGAGATCCCCGGCAACAGCGTGAGCGTGAAGCGGCGGGAGACGCCTGGGTCGACCTCGGCCTGATGTTCACCGAGCTCGATGGCTCACCGTTGCATCCAGCTGCCGTCACCGACCTGTTCAACGCACTTGTCGAGCAGGCAGGCTTGCCGCCGATCCGCCTGCACGACCTGAGGCACGGCGCCGCGACCTTCGCTCTCGCATCGGGAGCGGACATGAAGGTCGTGTCCACCATGCTGCGGCACTCCTCGATCACCATCACCGCGGACACCTACCCTCGGTCCGGGGCATGCCGGACCGTCCCGCGATCGAAGATCATCCGCGTCTCGGGCTCACAAAACATGATCCACAACGATGGAACGGAGAATGACGATGAGTACGGAAAAGCAAAGAAGCAGGTCGAGATGAATCTCGACCTGCTTCTCTGAAGTACGCCGCCAGGGACTCGAACCCCGGACCCGCTGATTAAGAGTCCTCGGGTGGCCACCTGCTGTGGTGCCGGGTGATGTCGGTGGGTGTCGTTTCCGCACTTCAGGGTCAGGATGAGCCGAGTGCTCTTGTTACCTCGTACCGCCCAGTGTCGTCGCAGGTCGGGGATCTCGGGCACGCCTCGGGCTCCTCGGGCGCCGCTTCCCGAGCAGCTACGAGAGATCAAAGGGGGCGAGGGAGTGGTCTTCCCAGATCCGGCGGGATGCCTGTTCGGGGTAGGGCAGAGTCTTGGACTCGGTGTCCAGGACGCGGGTGAGGTACCCGCCGGGCCGGTGAGCGGACCAGCCCGCGTCGCCGGTGGTGACGAAGCGGACCCATGTCTCCTGAAGTTCGCGTGAGAGCGCGGCGGCCTCGGGAGTGGGCACCTCGCCGATGAGCTGGATGCCGACGGGGCTGTCCAGCGTGCCGAACGCCAGGGGCATGTCGAGGCTGTGGCAGGCGCCCAGGATGCCGCCGAGCGCAGGGGCGGCCCAGCACAGTTCGAACAGGTACGAGGTGCCGCCGGCTGCGGCGTTCGCCTCGGCCAGCTTCTGTGACGGCATGCGAAAGAGGGCGTCGGAGTACACCGTCTCCACCAACTCCTCCGGGCCTGCCTGCGGGAACACGGCACGGTAGGCCCGCGCGCCGTCCGGCTGTGGGGCGAGCAGTTCCAAGGCCGCGCGGGCGTCCTCCTCGGTGAAGGTGCCGTGCCGTCCGCTCATGACGCTGAAGTACCGGAATTCGTCCCGGGTGTGGCCGACGAGCAGTTCGGTCCCGCTCGCACGTGCGCCGGTCAGCGCGGGCCACGGCGTTTCCGGCAGGACCTCGCCGTCGACGACGGGACACAGCGCGGTGCCGGTCTCCGTGAGGCGTCCCCAGCTCTCCCGGTGCGAGTGGAGGTCGGCGTTGAAGGAGGTGAGCTCGGCGGCCAGGTGCCACGGGTCGATGTCGCGCAGGGCCTCGGCGGTGGGGCCCGCCGCGCCGAGCCGGTCCGCGAACGCGGCGGTGACCTGCCGTGCCAGCGCGGGGGTGCTGTGCATCCCCGGCACCGAATGGGCGATTGCCTGCCGGAAAAGGCCACGCGCGGACTTCATCGTCAGCAGGGCGGCGACCGAGCCCGCCCCGGCGGACACCCCGCCCACGGTGACCCGGCCGGGGTCTCCTCCGAAGGCGGCGATGTTGCGCTGCACCCACTCCAGCGCCGCGATCTGGTCGAGGAATCCGCGGTTGGGCGGCACGTCGTCGAGGAACGCGAATCCCTCCGCGCCCACGCGGCAGTTGATGGTCACCACGACGACTCCCGCCCCGGCCAGCGCCGCCGGGTCGAACATCGGGTCGCTCGACGCCGCCGAGACGTAGCCGCCCACGGGGATCCACACCAGCACCGGCAGTCCCGCCGCGCCGGGATCCGGAGTGCCGACGTTGAGCGTCAGCCAGTCGGTGCCCTGCGGGGGCACCGCGATCGGCAAGGACAGTGGCACCACGGGGCCGAACTCGACCGCCTGCCTCGTCCCCTCCCAGCGATGCGGCGGCGCGGGCGCGGCGAAGCGGAGCGCTCCGACCGGGGGCTGGGCGTAGGGGATGCCGCGGAACACCGCGTGCCCCTGCCGCCAGCGCCCCTGCACCACGCCTTCCGTGGTCCGTACCTTTGGCTGTTCGGACATGACGAGTCCTCCCTCGAGTGGACTCCAGGATTATGGGTCAGATGTATTATGTCAACTGTATTGGAACAGTTCCGGGGGTACGAGGGAAGGGCCGGCGATGCCGAAACAGGTGGATCACCGCGGACGCCGCGAAGCGATCGCCCGCGCACTGTGGCGGGTAGTGGAGCAGCGCGGCGTCACACAGCTGACGATGCGCGTGGTGGCGCAGGAGGCGGGCATGTCACTCGGGCAGCTGCAGCACTACTTCGCCTCCCGGACCGCCATGCTCTCCTTCGCCATGGATCTCGCGTCCGAGCAGACCTCGATGCGCGTACACCAGGGTCTCGACAAGCTCGGTGACCGTCCGCACCCCCGTGACGTGCTGCGGCTGACACTCGCGGAAATGCTCCCCCTGCATGCCGACGGCCGCGCGACCAGCCGGATGAGCGCCGCCTACGTCCTGGAGGCGCTGCACGACAAGGCCGTGCACGAGCAGGCGCGCCGCGGCCTCGTCCAAGGGCGGGCCCTCGTCGAGCAGTTGGTCCGCCAGGCGATCGCCGACGGGCACATCGACTCCAGCCGCGACCCGGCGACCGAGACCAACCTGCTCCTCGCCCTTACCGGCTTCACGTCCCTGATCGAACTCGGCGTGATCGAGCCCCAGGACGCGCTCGCCGCGATCGACGTGCACTTGGGCCGGCTGTTCAGCAGTACGTGACCTGCCCACGGACACGGGGCGGGCGGGGACAAGAACATGGGGAAAGGAACTGTCTGAGGACGTTGATCCTCGCGTAGTAGACCTGCATGCTGAATTCAGGGTCGGTCTTCGCGGGGATGTCGTTCCAGGCCACTGCGGAGCGTCCTTTCTGGGCGGTCGAAGCAGTCTGGCCCGCTGAGGTGGTGCGTGGCCCGAAAATCGTCTTCCTCATGTTCGATGGCATGAAGATGCTGGACGTCACCGGGCTCTTCGAGGTATTCGCCGAGGCCACCTGGTCGGTGCCGGCTACCTGATCAGCTACGTTTCGGCATCCGGAGAGCCTGTCATGACCTTTGTCGGGATTCGGTTGCCGATCGACGGCATACCTGTGGACGTGGTTGGCGCCGACACCGTGGTGGTCGCTGGGAGAGATGTACTGGTTCAGCGCGGGGATGCTTCGTGAGCTGGTGGCGGTGATTCAGAGGCTGTGAGGCGCCAGGCGGCTCATGTCGATTGCGCCGACTCGTTCGCGTTGGCTGAGACCGGGGTGTGGAGCGAGCGGCGACCGGCCCACTTGCTGACGAGTAGCTGAGTGGTTGGTTCTGCGCTATCCGGACGTGGACTTGCTGGCGGACGCGTTGTTTGTCGAGGCCGGCGCGGTGTTCCCTCGGCTGGGGTGTCGGTTGGCTCTGCCACATCGTTAGGTGACAACGGAGGTGGCTAGCCGAGCATCGGAACCGTTGTGGCAGAAGGGTATTCCCTGCATGCTGCCCTGGCTTGGCCATAGCCGCGGTTGGACCGGCAGGATGCGAGACGACGGCTGCTGGTGGGTGAGCACTTGGCTATTGCGGAGTGGGTGAGTCCTTCTCGAGGCGCGTGCGCTTGCCGGTGGTCGGGGATGAGCGACCGCTGAAGGGATGTCGTGACCGCCGTGGCGCTGGTGTGAGCACAGGACCATTGACTGCTGGCGTTCTCCCGCTGATCGAGTGTTGTCGAGGCGTGGAGGTGTGTGAGGTGTTGTTCGTCGGTGATGACTGGGCTGAAGGTCATCACGACATCGAGATCATGGACGCGACCGGCCGCAAGCTGGCCGCGGTCCGCCTGCCCGAGGGCGTGGAGGGCATCACGCGCTTGCACGCGTTGATCGCCGACCACTCCGACGGAGTTGAGCCCGAACAGGTGTTGATCGCGATCGAGACCGATCGCGGCCCGTGGGTGACAGCACTCGTCGCGGCTGGATACCGGGTGTTCGCGGTGAACCCGCGTCAGACTGGCCGGTTTCGCGAGCGGTTCGTCTTGTCGGGTGCGAAGAGCGACGCCGCCGACGCTCACGCGTTGGCCGACATGGTGCGCACCGACTCACACCAGTTGCGCCCGGTCGCAGGCGACAGCGATCTGTCCGAGGCCATCAAACTGCTCGCTCGCATGCATCAGACGCTGATCTGGGATCGTCAGCGCCAGGTTGCCCGGCTGCGGGCACAACTCAGGGACTTCTACCCGGCCGCGCTGGCCGCGTTCGGCGAAGACCTCGCCGCCCCCGACGTGCTCGAGCTGCTCAAGCGAGCTCCGGACCCTGACGCGCGGCCAAGGTCACGCGGGAGCAGATCGTCGCGGCGCTCCAGCGTGCAGGCAGGCGAAAGATCGATGAACGAGCGGAGAGGATTCACGAGGCTCTGCACTCCGAGCAGTTGCGCGTGCCTGCGGCTCTGCAGCGCGCGTACGCCGTGACGGTGAAGTCGTTGGTGGCGGTGATCGCCGTGCTCGTTGGGGAGATCGCGACCGTCGAGAGTGAGATGGTCAAACGCTTGCGCAAGCATGCGGACGCGGAGATCTACCTGTCCCCGCCAGGCATGGGCTAGACCCTGAGCGCACGGGCGCTCGGCGAGTTCGGTGACGACCGGACCCGGTACGCCAGTCCGAAGGCCCGTAAGAACTACGCCGGCACCAGCCCGGTCACCATCGCTTCCGGCCGCAAGACCACCGTCAACTGCCGGTACGTGCGCAACACCAGACTGGTCGACTCGCTCATGCGCCAGGCCATGAGCGCACTGAGCGCGTCACCTGGAGCCCGCGCTTACTACGACCGCCAACGCGCTCGCGGTGTGCCGCACAATGCCGCCTTGCGCCACCTCGCCAACCGGCTCGTCGGGATCCTCCACGGCTGCCTCACCAGCCGCACCACCTACGACGAGACCACCGCCTGGGCGCACCACGCCGCTGCAGCCTGACCTCTTAATCCCAGGGATGTCCTCGGGCGCGCAAACCATGATCCAGAACGACCAAAGGGAGAATTCGGATGAGTACCCGAAAAGCAGAGAAGCAGGTCAACTCGAAAGTCGACCTGCTTCTCTAGAGTACGCCGCCAGGGACTCGAACCCCGGACCCGCTGATTAAGAGTCAGCTGCTCTAACCAACTGAGCTAGCGGCGCTTGTTTGTGTGCCGGAGCCTTGCTCGTTCCGACGTCAAGAACGTTAGCACAGGGCATCCAACGGGTTTTCGCGCGGGGGTCATGCGCCCTGTTCGGCTCCGGTGTGGAGGAGCCACTGCGCCGCCGTGTAGGTCGGCATCACGCCGGCCGAGACGACCTTCGCCGCGCGTCCTTTGAGGACGAACCGGCTGGCGCCGAGGAGTGCGTCCGACACCGCGAACAGTGCTGCACCAACGAAAACGCGTCGTGCGCCCGGTCCGCGGGTGGTCGAGGCTGCGGCGACCATGGTGCCGAGCGTCAGCGCGTAGAGGCCGACCGGGCGTCCCAGTGGGCCTGCTGCGCGGGCGAACGCGAAGGCTCCGGCGGCTGAGGCGGCGACGATCGGCGCGACGGCCTTGCGGGAGCCTGGCTGGGAGCGCCGGGCCAGTGCCGCGGTGTAGCCGAGGTGGGCCACCAGGAAGCTGAAGAGGCCGGTGCGGAAGGCCCGGTCCGAGTCGCCGAGCAGGGCCACGTCGCCTGCCCACGAGCCGGCCAGGCCTAGTGCCATGCCGGGGTCGCGGGGCGGGCTGGCCATCGCGAGGGCGGGCATCAGTGCCGTCTTCGTGATGGGACGTACGGCCTTGGCACGCTGCACGGTTGCCGCGATCGAGTCCACGACCGCGGCAACCGCGTACACCTGCTTCCTCATGAGCACCTCTCGCCTTCGAGGCGCTCAGGCTAGAAGATTCAGCCCAGCAGGATTCAGCTCAGGGTGAGTGCCGTGTCGTCGATCACGAACGACGTCTGCAGCGAGGCGTCCTCCACGCCGGTGAACTTGAAGGTCACCGTCTGGCCCGCGAACGAGGACACGTCGAACGTCTTGAGCACGTAGCCCGATGCGGCGTTGGTGTTCGAGAGCGTGCCGAGCGTGGTGCTGCCTGCCGTGATCGTGAGCTTGTCGTAGGCGGTGCTGCCGGTTTCCTTGGTGTCGACGTGCACGTAGAACGTCAGCGACGCCTTGCAGCCGGCGGGGATCGTCACCGACTGGGACAGCGAGTCGGTGTGCGACGAGCCGTAGCCGTTGAGCCAGGACGACCAGGTGCCGGAACGGGCCGGTTCGCCGTCCGCGCTGTGCTGGCCGATGACGCCGGACGTCGCGGTCCAGGAGGCGGTGCCGGATTCGAAGCCCGGGTTGGCGACCTTCTGGCCCGAGCAGTTGCCGCCGCCGGTGCCGACGGTCCAGCTGAACGACGCGGAGCCGCTCTGGCCGGCGCTGTCCTGGGCGGTCACGGAGACGTTCGAGGTGGCGGCGGTGGTCGGGGTGCCGGAGATGGCGCCGGTGCTGGAGTTGATGGACAGGCCGGCCGGCAGGCCGGTGGCGGACCAGCTGTACGGCGCGGTGCCGCCGCTCGCGGACAGCGGCACGTTCACCGCGGTGCCGACGGTGCTGGACTGGTTGCCCGGGTTGCTGACGGTGACGGTGCCGGTCGCGCTGCATGTCGGGTCGGCCGACTGCGCGGGCACGCTGACGGCGTCCCAGGCGGCCTTGACCGTGTTGAACTCCGCGCAGCTGCCGGGGTAGAGGTTCTTCGCGGCGGTCAGCGTCCACGTGCGGTACTTCAGGTACGAGCTGCTCGAGGTCTTGAGCAGCATGGCGTTGTAGAAGATCTTGATGGCCTTCTCGACGCCCAGGCCGGTGATCGTCGTGTTGTTGCAGGTGGTGCTGGTGGGCTGCCCGTTGGACGGGTTCGTGCCCTGGGACAGCAGGTAGAACCAGTGGTTGCCGGGGCCGGCGGCCGCGTGGACCTCGGTGTTCGGGATCGAGCTGGAGTAGCAGTTCGCGTGGTTCAGCGCGGACGGGTTGTACATGTTGCGGATCGGGCCGCGGCCGACGAGGTTGATCGTCTCGCCGACGAGGAAGTCCGGGGTGTCGTAGGGCGACGGCTCGCTGGCGAACCACTCGGTGGTGGCGCCGAAGACGTCCGCGACGAACTCCTGCGTGCCGGCGCCGGAGATGCCGCCCGGCGTGTGGTCGTCGATGCCGTGACCGAGTTCGTGCGCAACGACGTCGATCGAGCCGATCCACTGGCCCGCGGAGTTCTTTCCGATCTGGACCTGGCTGCCGTCGTAGTAGGCGTTCTGGTCGTTCAGACCGACGCGCATCGGCCAGCCGCCGCCGTTGCCGTCGAAACCGTTGCGGCCCAGCCACTGCGTGAGCATCTTCGACTCGGTCTGCGCGGCGAACAGCACGTCCACGCAGCCGGTCTCGCGGTTGGTCTGGGTGCCGTTGCCCCACGTGTCCGTGGACTTGGTGAACGTCGTGTTGTTCGCCGCGTCCTGGCAGCTGACGTTGGTCAGCGTCGGGTCCTTGAGCGAGTACGACGAACCGGACTGCGTGGTGGCGATGGTGACCGGGTTCGGGCCGTTCCACCCGCTGGTGCCGGTGCCGTGCATGACGCGTTCCTGCTTGCGCAGCACCTTGCCGGTGGCGGCGTCCACGACCACGTCGAGCTTGCTCGGGCCCTCGGCGTCGCGGCCGGTGACCGTGACCTTCCAGGCGAGCGTCGGGGTGGACTCGAGCGCGTAGACGACCTGTTCCGCCGCGCCGACACTGTCCACAGTGGATATCGCGGTCCTGGCCGTGGTCTCGGCCTGGGCCTTGGTGACCGAGGGCGTGGTGCTGGCGAGGTTGATCGTCGCGTTCTGGTCGACGGAGGTCTGCAGGACCTGACCGGTCGAGTTGGTGACGACGACGAAGTCACCGCCCACGACCGGCATCCCCTTGTGGGTCCGGTCGTACGGGATGTACTTGAGCCCGTTGGTCGACGAGATGACGGCGTGGCGGACGAACTCGTCGCTCGCGCTGGCGTGCAGTTGGGCAGGCCGGCTGTCGACGAGGCTCGCGGCCGCGTCCACCGCCAGTGCGTCGGCGGTCTGGCTCGGGGGCTGGGCGACGGCTGGTGCGCCGGTCTGGGTGAGAACGGCCGCGACCAGGGAACCTGCCGCGGCCAGCACGAGTGTGCGTCTGGCTTGCATTTGTTCTCCTCGTTGCAGGGCGAAGACACCGGCCCTCGGTTGCAGGGGGAGCCGGTGGTTCGTCGAGGTGAATGTGGTGGCAGAGCAGGGAAAGAATGGGTTCCCGGACGATCGTTAACAAGTACTAACTTATTCACACCCAACTATTCGTGGGCCTTTGTCGGACTTGCTGCCGCGCATTCCTATGTAGGCGTTGTTGTGCGTTTTGCCCCAAGAAGTCTGCGCAGTGCGGTTGGCGTGTGGCCCAGGTGTTCGCGCACCGTCCGGCACAGGTGCGCCTGATCGGCGAACCCGAGGTCGGCGGCGAGCACGGCGAGACTGGGCTCCCCGTCCTCCAGCCGATCCAGCGCACGGGACACGCGCAGCCCGTTGCGGTAGCGGGTCAGCGACACCCCGAGCACGCCGGTGAAGGCACGGCTCAGCCGGTACGGCGAGACGCCCAGCAGCTCGGCGAGCGGAAGCAGGCTCGCCCCGGCCGGGTGGTCGTCGCCGATCACCGCGCGGGCCCTCGCCACCAGCGCCTCGTCACCGGCGCCGGTGGGAACGGGCGTGGTGACGACCTGCCGGACGGCCTGCGCCACCAGGCCCACCAGTTCCTCGGCCCCGTCGTCCTGGGCGGCCGCGAGAAGCCGGCGATGGGCGAGGTCGAGCCTGCCGTCGACGTACAGCGACGATCCTGCTAATCGCGGTGCCTCGCCGGCCACCGCACGCCACAGGTCGGCACGCAGGCTGATCGACGTGCACACGTCGCCACCGGCGGGATGCGAGAAGTGCTCCTCCTCGCCGGGTAACCCGAGATAGCCCACCGTGCGGTCGAGATCGGTGCAGACACCGCGCACCCGGCGGCGGAATCCACCGCTGCGCACGAGCACGAGCCGCACGTCCTCGCGCGGCCGTTCCGTCGTCCAGCCGCGGTGGTCGTCGCGGCAGTCCACCGCGGACACGGTGAACTCCGGGCGGGCCGCGAGGTCGATGAAGGAGAGCACCCCTCCAGGCTAGGGACGGGGTCTGACAATTTTCGGCGCAAGGATGTTCAAGACCGCAGGACCCCTCGCGGCGGAGGCTGGTGCGCATCAACCCAGAAGGAGTCGACACCATGCCCGCACTGGCCCAGCTCACCACGATCGTCCTCGACTGCGCCGATCCCGGCCCGCTGGCCGAGTTCTACCGCGCGGTCACGGGGTGGGAGGTGACCTCCAGCGACGAGGACTCCGTCTACCTGGGCGGCGACGGCGTCCAGCTCGCCCTCGTCCGCGTGCCGGACCACCGGCCGCCCGCGTGGCCCGGCTCGGCGGGAACGCACCTGGACTTCCAGGTCGCGGACCTTGATCTCGCCGTCAAGCAGCTGCTCGAACTCGGTGCCACCAAACCGGATTTCCAGCCCGGCGAGGGGCAGTGGACCGTGCTGGCCGACCCGCAGGGCCACCTGCTCTGTCTGGCAGGGTGACCCGCATGGCCTCCATCAGCAGGGAAATCGTGATCGAGTCGAGCGCCGACGACGTGTGGAAGGTGATCGGGGAGTTCGCCACGGGCCCGTCGCGGATGGCACCGGGCTTCGTGGTGAGCACCGAGGCGGAAGGCGACTACCGGACCGTCACGTTCGCCGACGGCACGGTGGTCAGGGAGCGGCGCATCGGTGTCGACGACGAAGCACGCCGGATCGCCTACTCGATCGTCGGCGGCAGCGTGGAACCCGAGCACGACAACGCTTCCATGCAGGCTTTTCCCTACGGCGAAGGGCGTTGCCGGCTGGTGTGGACCCGCGACGTGCTGCCCGATCGGTTGGCCGCGCCCATGGCCGACTCGATGTCGCGGGGCCTGGAGGTCGTCCAGCGGGCGTTCGAGAAGTCGTAGTGCGACACCGGAAAGCTGTTCGCCGCACGGTGTGCGCTCACCGTGGAGGTCGGCCGTAGCAGCGTGGCTTCACCGTGCTGGTTGAAGTAGTAGCTGTGCGCGGTGGAGCACTGGCCGAGGGAGAACACCGAGTTCTGCGTGACCTTGGCGCGCATCCGTTCTAGGAACTCGTCATTGGCCTGCTGCGTGATCTCGAAGACCGACGAACCACGTGCGCGCATCGCGGTGAACAGCCGACGCATGTGCGTCATCTGGCACTCGATCGTCGTGAAGTACGACAGTCCGCTGTAGGAGTACGGGCTGTTGAGCGACAGGTAGTTCGGGAAGCCAGGCACGGTCACGCCTTCGTAGGCCTGGAACCGGTTCTGCCGCCACCACGCGCCGAGGTCCTTGCCGTCCCGCCCGATCACCTCGAACGCCGGGAAGTTCGTGTCCCAGAGGTCGAATCCCGTTGCCAGCACGAGAACATCGACGTCGACCCGGCCCTCAGCGGTCACCAGACCGGTGGCGTCGATCCGTTCGACGGTGGACGTTTCGAGGTGCACGTGCGGTTTGGTGAACGTGCGGAAGTAGTCGTTGGAGAACGTGGGCCGCTTGCAGCCGAACGAGTAGTCCGGCGTGAGCTTGCGACGCAGTTCGGGATCGCGGACCTGGCGGTGCAGATGCGTCCGGCACCACCGCTCGGCCAGCCGGTTCGCGATCCGCAACTGCTTGTAGTGCACCACTCCCGAGATCATCATCAGCTCGAGGATCGAACTGCCCAGCCACCGCACGGCCCGCTGGACGAACGGCAGCCGTGCGAACAACGTCCTGACAGCGCGCGGAATCCGGTAGTCGGGCTTGGGACTGACCCAGATCGGCGTCCGCTGGAACACCGTCAACGCGGACGCGGACTTCGCCAGCTCGGGGATCAGCTGCACCGCCGTGGCGCCGGTGCCGATGATCGCCACCCGCTTGCCGCTCAGCTCCGTCGGTTCCCAGGCGGCGGTGTGGACGACCTCGCCGGCGAACGTGTCGATGCCCGCGATGTCAGGCGTCTTCGGCATCGACAGGAACCCGGTGGCGGTCACCAGGTACCGCGCGGTGACCGTCTCGCCGCCCGCGACGACCTCCCAGTGGTCGTCCCGCCACACCGCGCCGGTCACCTCCACACCGAAGCGCATCGACGGGCGCAGGTCGTACTTGTCCGCGACGTGCTCGGCGTACCGCTTGAGCTCCTCGCCCGGCGCGAACAGTCGTGACCAGTGCGGATTCGGCTCGAACGAGTAGGAGTAGGTCGAGGACGGGATGTCCACGGCGAGCCCCGGATAGCGGTTCACGTGCCAGGTGCCGCCGAGGTCGTCCTCCCGTTCCAGGATCAGCAGGTCGTGATGGCCGAGCCGCTTGAGCTCGATCGCCGCGCCCATGCCCCCGAACCCGGCACCGACGACGACCGCGTCGTACTGCGGGGCCACCCTGACCTCCTCGCCGAAACGGAATCTCATGTCAGTTCCGGAACCGTATGTCAGTTTTCAGGTGATCACAAGTGTCCGCAGGTCATAGACTTGGGTGCATGACGTCCAGTGCCGAACCAGTGAGCAGGGCCGAGCGCAAGAAGCTGGAGCTGCGCCGCGAGATCATCGACGCGGCCTTCGACTGCTTCGCCGAACGCGGCTACCACGCCACCGGCATCGCCGACGTGGCCACGCGGCTGGGCATCGGGCACGGCACGTTCTACCGCTACTTCCAGAACAAGCGGGACATCGTCGACCACGTGGTCGACGACCTGGTCGCCCGCATCACCGGCGCCCTCACCGCGGAGAACGCGCCGGACGCGGTCTCCACGCTCGCCGAGTACCGCGAGCAGTCCGCACGCATCGGCGAGTCGCTGGCCCGCATCTTCGGCGAGGACCCCAGGGTGCCGCGGCTGCTGCTCTTCGAAGCGCCGGGCATCGACCGGGCCATGGCCGAACGCATCCTCGACCTGTTCGACCTGGCCGCCGCGCTGACCGCCGCCTACCTGTCGCACGGCGTCGAGCTGGGCTACCTGCGCGCCGACCTCGACGTCGGCAACACCGCCAGGGCCATCAACGGCATGATCCTCGGCTCGGCCATCACCTCACTGCGCACGCCGGAAGACCAGCGCGCGCTCAGCGAGGCCGTTCGACGCGTGATGTACGACGGAATCGCTAGCTGAACCACGCCCGCGCGGCCACGACCAGCGCGTCGACCCCGGTGGTCAGCGTCGGCTCGATCTCCGGCGCGAACTCGGGGGAGTGGTTCATCGCCACCACGCGCCCCGGCTCCCAGTTCGAGAAGTCGATGCCGCCGAAGAACCAGAACACCGTGGGCACCCCGGCGGCCGTTCCGAACACGCCCACGTCCTCGCTGGCGTTGACCGACGCGTTGGGAATCAGCCGTTCCGCGCCGAAGTGCCCGGTGAACGCCGCCACCGTCCGCGCGGTCGCATCGGGATCGGAGGTGAGCACCGGAGTGGCGCCGTGCCACTCGATCTCCGGCTCCCGCGGCGCCCCGGACGCGGCGGCCTCGGCACGCACGATGCGTTCGACAGCACTGCGAACGATGCCGGCGTTGTGCTCGCTGAACGTCCGGATGCTGACCCCGATCTCGGCCGCCTCCGGAATCACGTTCGACTTGGTGCCCGCCTGCAACCGCCCAACCGTGACGACCGCACGCTCCGACGGTGAGATCTCGCGCGCGACGATCCCTTGCAACCGCACGACAACATGCGCCGCCATCAACACCGGATCGACCGTGGTCTCCGGCGCCGACCCGTGTCCGCCCCGCCCGTACAACGTGATCCGAGCCGCGTCGGACGCGGCCATCACCGGCCCGCTGCCGTACGCGATCATCCCGGCGGGCAACGGCCCGACGTGCTGCGCCAGCACCACGTCGGGCTTGCCGAACCGTTCGAACAGCCCGTCGTCGACCATGTTCCGCGCGCCGCAGCCCAGCTCCTCCGCCGGTTGGAAGACCACGAGCAACGTGCCGGACCACTCCGCACGCGTTTGCACGAGCTGCTCGGCCGCACCGATCAGGCATGTGGCGTGCATGTCGTGCCCACACGCGTGCGCCACCGGCACGTCTTCGCCGTCGGAGTTGGTCGCACGAGCGGTGGAGGCGTAAGGCAAACCGGTCTTCTCCTCGACGGGCAACGCGTCGATGTCCGCACGGAGCAGCACGACCGGACCGTCGCCGTTGCGCAGCACGCCGACCACGCCGGTGCCGCCGACCTCGGTGGTGACGTCGAAGCCCAACGGCCGCAGTGCGTCCGCCAGCAGTCCGGCGGTGCGGAACTCCTGCAACGACAACTCGGGGTGCTGGTGCAGATCGAGGTAGAGCTCGCGCAGGTCGGTCATCACCCGATCCTGTCACGAGCCAATCCGGTGCGCGGTTCGTTCCGAAGCACAGGCGTGAAGGCAACCCGAACCATCCTCATCGGCCTGGTGTCGGTGGCCGCGGCGCTGGCGGCAGGGCACCTCGTCGCGGGGCTCGTGAGCCCGCTGGCCTCGCCGTTCCTCGCGGTCGGCAACACCGCGATCGACCTGACGCCGCACCCGGTCAAGGACTTCGCGATCCGCACGTTCGGCGAGAACGACAAGCTGGTGCTGCTCGGCGGCATGGCGGTCGCGCTCGCGGGGCTCGGTGTGGTGGCGGGGCTCCTGTCCCGCCGCAGTCCCTGGCCCGGTACCGCCCTCGCCGGGGTGCTCGGCCTGCTCGGCGTCGCCGCGGTGCTGGCCCGGCCGACCACGACCGGGTGGTCGGTGGTCGCCCCGTTGGCGAGCCTGGTGGTCGGTGTCGCGGCGTTCCGCTGGTTGTGGTCCCAGGCGCCGGTGGTCGTGCCGGGGCGGAGGAGGTTCCTGCTGTCGACCGCGGCGATCGCGGCGGGTGCCGGTGTCGCGGCGGCGGGCGGGCAGTGGCTCGCCGGCCGGGTGGACGTCGAGGCGTCCCGGCGCGGTATCACGCTGCGGCCCAGGGAGACCGCGCCGGAGATCCCGTTCAGCGCTGACTTCTCCCGCGAGGGCACGCCGGCGTTCCTGACGCCGAACGAGAAGTTCTACCGAGTCGACACCGCGCTCACGGTGCCTCGCCTGCGTGCGGAGGACTGGCGGTTGCGGGTGCACGGCATGGTGGACAACGAAATGGTGCTCACCTACGACGACTTGTTGCGGCGTCCGTTGGTGGAGAAGACCATCACGCTGGTGTGCGTGTCCAACGAGGTCGGCGGCCCGTACATCTCCACGTCGAACTTCATCGGCGTCTCCCTGCCCGACCTGTTGCGGGACGCCGGTGTGCGTCCTGGTGCCGACCAGCTCGCGACGCGCAGCGTGGACGGCTGGACGTGCGGTACCCCGGTCGCCTCGATCATGGCGCCCGGCTCGAACGCGTTGCTGGCCCTCGGGATGAACGGCGAGCCGTTGCCGCTCGAGCGCGGTTTCCCGGCCCGCATGGTGGTACCTGGCCTGTACGGCTACGTCTCCGCGACGAAGTGGCTGGTGGACGCCGAACTCACCACCTTCGGCGCGTTCGACCCGTACTGGGCCCAGCGCGGCTGGGCGAAGAAGGCGCCGGTCAAGGTGATGTCCAGAGTGGACCGGCCGAAGTCGTTCGAGAGGGTGCCGGCCGGCCGGTTCGTCGCGGCGGGGATCGCCTGGGCCCAGCACACCGGTGTCGACCGCGTCGAGATCCGGGTCGACGGAGGGCCGTGGCAGCAGGCGACGCTCAGCACCGAGGTCAACGTCGACACCTGGCGGATGTGGCGGGTCGAACTGGACCTGCCGCCGGGCAACCACACCGTGGAATGCCGTGCCACCGACCGGACCGGCTACACCCAGACCAACGACCGTGCCGCCCCGATCCCGGACGGTGCTACCGGCTGGCACTCGATGGTCTTCACCTCGGTGCCCGGCTAGGACATCTGTCCACAGTGGACCTTTCGGTCGTTCTGCCTGGTAGTGCGGGGTTTGCGGATCGGTTGGTAACAGGTCGATAACCAGACCCATCCGGCGCCTTGGTGGTGGCGAATCACCGATAGCAACTGCCCGATCACCCCTTGGAGATGTTCCGACATGAACAAGACCGTCCGCAGCACCGTTCTGGCCGCCGGCGCCGTCTCGCTCGCCCTGTTCGGAGCTGCCTGCGGCTCTGGCGACATGGCGAGCAGCGGCTCCAGCACCGCGCCGACCCCGGCCACCTCGACGGCGCCGTCGTCCGCCGCGATGGCCGATCCGGCCAAGGACCTCGTCGGCCCCGGTTGTGCCGACTACGCCAAGCAGGTCCCGTCCGGCGCCGGTTCCGTCACGGGTATGGCCGCCGACCCGGTCGCCGTCGCCGCGAGCAACAACCCGCTGCTCACGACGCTGGTCAGTGCCGTGTCGGGCAAGCTCAACCCGAAGGTCAACCTGGTCTCGACGCTCAACGGCGCCGAGTTCACCGTGTTCGCGCCGGTCGACTCGGCGTTCGCGAAGATCGACGCCGCGACGATCGAGAAGCTCAAGACCGACGACGCGCTGCTGACCAAGATCCTGACCTACCACGTCGTTCCCGGCCAGATCTCGCCCGACAAGATCGCCGGTGACCAGAAGACCGTGCAGACCGGCACCGTCAAGGTCTCCGGCTCGGGCAACGCGCTGAAGGTCAACGACGCCAACGTGATCTGCGGCGGCGTGCACACCGCGAACGCCACCGTCTACCTGATCGACTCGGTCCTGCTGCCTGCGTAAGCGGATCGGTAGCACGACGAACTCCGGGAACAGCCTCGCTGTTCCCGGAGTTTTCACGTCTCGAACCGGATCACCTTCCGCGTCAGGGAAAGGTGATGGTGAGGACCGGAGCGCTCGTCGGGCCGGGTGATCCACCCGCGGGCTCGACGGTCAGCATGGCTTCGCTGACTCCCTCGATCTCCGTCACCAGCAACATCATCGCTCCGCCCGTCGGGCGCAGGGTGCCCGCTGATCGTGGACCGTGGTCGTCCACCAGCCACAGCTGGTAGACGCGGTCGTGCGGCAACGTGCGGAGGTTGCCCGCCAGGAAGACCATCTCGTTGCGGCTGCTGGACATCACCGCGGTGCCCGCTGGATCTCCCGCGGTGACGAGCCGCAGATCCGGCGCGGCCACGGCCGCGGCGACCACACAGGCAGCCGAGACGAGCACCGCGGCGCGCCGGAAACCTTGACGCCGCGAGGAAACCGTCCCGGTCTCGGAGGCCGGCGGAACCTGCCGCACGTGCCGGACCGCGGCCAGCACCCGTGGCCGGAGGGCGTTCGGCAAGACGTGGTCGACGGCGTTGCCGAGCCGGGCCGCGGTCTCCCTCAGGCCGGCCGACTCCTCCGCACAGCTCCGGCACCTGCCGAGGTGTGCTTCGAACTCGATCCGTTCGGCATCGGGCAGCGCGCCTAGTGCGTGGGCACCGGTCAGCAGGTGCGGGTTGATCGCACGCTTTATTCCCGGCTTCACGTCTCTTCTTCGAAGCTGTCCGGTGACCGGATTGCCCTTCGCCAGACGCGCCGGCTACCGCCCGACCGGCTCGCGCCCACGTCGAGAAGTTGCCGCCCGACGTCCTGGACGGCACCATCGCGTCCGGCCGCCAGGTCCTCGAGGCCCTCATCCGCCCCCGACCCCGCCAGCGAAGGACGTTCCCGATGCAGAAGACCGTCACCCTCAACAACGGCGTCGTGATGCCGCTCCTCGGGTTCGGCGTGTACCAGATTCCCGCCGACGACACCGAGCGCGCGGTGTCCGAAGCGCTGGCCGCCGGCTACCGGCTGCTGGACACCGCCGCGGCCTACGGCAACGAGGAGGCCGTGGGCCGCGCCATCAAGTCCAGCGGCATCCCCCGCGAGGACCTGTTCGTCACCACCAAGCTGTGGGTGCAGGACGCCCCCGCCGAGGACAACACCAGGCGCGCGTTCGAGACGTCCCTGACCAACCTCGGACTGGACCACCTCGACCTGTACCTGATGCACCAGCCGTTCGGCGACGTCTACAGCCAGTGGCGCGCGATGGAGGCGATCAACCGCGACGGCGGGGCCAAGGCGATCGGTGTCGCGAACTTCTACCCCGACCGGCTGATCGACCTGATCGTCAACAACGAGATCGTCCCCGCCGTCAACCAGATCGAGACCCACCCCTTCTTCCAGCGCGCCGACTACCAGGACCTCATGCGCGGCTACGGCGTGCAGATCCAGTCGTGGGGCGGGTTCGCCGAGGGCAGGAACGACCTGTTCAGCAACCCGCTGCTGACCGGGATCGGCGAGCAGTACGGCAAGTCGGTCGCCCAGGTCGTGCTGCGCTGGCTCACCCAGCGTGGAGTCGTCGTCATCCCCAAGTCCGTGCGCGCCGAGCGGATGGCCGAGAACATCGACGTCTTCGACTTCGAGCTCACCGACGAGCAGATGGCCAGGATCACCACCCTCGACACCGGCAGTTCCCTGTTCTTCGACCACCAGGACCCCGACATCGTCAGCTGGCTCGCCAAGCGCCGCCTGACCTGAGCCCTGTGGCTGCGGCGCATCGGCCTCGCCGTCTCCTGAGCACAGCAGTAGACTGACCTCACCGAGGGCATGTCGCGCGTCAGCGTTCAAGCTGATGTCGCCTTGGGCGCACGAGAAATCCGGCCGGTTCGGCTGGAGGCGGGAGCGCCGAGTTGACCTCGGAACTCAGTCTCGGAGTCATCGCACTGTCACGCAAGGAGAACGAGCTCCGGCTCCCGATCCATCCGCTCCACCTGGACCGGATCGACGCGGATCTGCGTGACCGCATCTATCTAGAACACGGTTACGGCGAACGTTTCGGCATATCCGACGAACAACTCGCGGTTTCCGTAGCGGGATTGCGTTCGCGCGAAGAGCTCATCGCGACGTGCGACGTCATCCTGCTGCCCAAACCCCTCGCCGAGGACGTCGCGGAGCTGAGGGACGGCCAGGTGCTGTGGGGCTGGCCGCACTGCGTGCAGGACACGAAGCTCACCCAGCTGGCCATCGAACAACGGCTGACCGTCATCGCTTTCGAGGCGATGAACCACTGGACCACCGATGGTTCGTTCGGCTTGCACGTCTTCCACAAGAACAACGAACTCGCCGGCTACTGCTCGGTGCTGCACGCGCTGCAGCTCGCCGGCTCGACCGGTGACTACGGCAGGCGACTGAGCGCCGCGGTGATCGGATTCGGTGCCACCGCACGAGGTGCCGTGACGGCTCTCAAGGCGCACGGCGTGCACGAGGTCAACGTCCTGACCAACCGCGGTGTCACGGCGGTCGGCTCGCCGATCCACTCGGCGCGGATGGTCCACTTCGACCACGACGACGCCGATCCGCGGCGCAGTCACGCGATCACCGACGACGGGACCGTCCCGCTGGCCGGATTCCTCGCGGAGCACGACATCATCGTCAACTGCGTGCTGCAGAACCCGGACAAGCCGCTGACGTTCCTCATCGAGGACGACCTGCCGGCGTTGTCCCCCGGCACGCTCATCGTCGACGTGTCCTGCGACCGGGGGATGGGCTTCGACTGGGCCCGCCCGACCTCGTTCGCCGAGCCGTCGTTCATGGTGGGCGACAACGTCCGCTACTACGGGGTCGACCACAGCCCGTCCTACCTGTGGAACTCGGCGACCTGGGAGATCAGTGAAGCGCTTCTCCCGCACCTGCGCTCGGTGCTCACCGGGGCGTGGGACGCCGGCGACATCATCCGGCGCGCCATCGAGATCCGTGACGGCGTCGTCCAGAACCCCAGCATCCTCTCGTTCCAACACCGTTCATCGGAGTACCCCCATGCCCACGTCTGAGCCCCTGACGACCGAAGTGGACGATCACACCGGCGCTGCCGCCGTCTGCGCGGCGTGCCCGCACCCGTGGGACGAGCACGACCCGCTCGGCGTTCGGTTCTGCGCGGCGACCACCGCCTCCGCACTGCCTCGAGGCTGCATCTGCGGGTGACCGCCGGCCGCTCGGCCACCCGGCGGTCAGCTCGCCGGGTGGCGCAGCGGTGCCCCCGCGTCGTGCAGATGACGCAGCACCTGAGCGTAGGAGCGACGCAGAGTCGTTTTGCTGTAAGGAATTCCGTGCCGGGCGCAGAAGTCCTCGACGAGGGGCTGCGCGTGCCGCAGGTTGGGGCGCGGCATGTGCGGGTAGAGGTGGTGCTCGATCTGGTGGTTGAGGCCGCCGAGCAGGCCGTCGACCCACCGGCCGCCGGTGACGTTGCGCGAAGTCAGCACCTGCTTGTGCAGGTGGTCGAGGCGCTGGCCCGCGGCGATGATCGGCATTCCCTTGTGGTTCGGTGCGAACGAGCAACCCAGGTAGACGCCCATCAGGCCTTGGTGCACAACGATGAACACCACTGCCTTCACCGGTGACAGCACGAGGAACATCGCCGTCAGGTAACCGGCCAGCGGCAGGATCTGCAGCGCGGCTTCCCTCCACGGATTGCGCAGTTCGTTGCGGCACAACGCGGTGAGACCGGAGATGCGCAGCATGGCCGCCTCGGCGAGCAGCAGCGGGAAGAACAGGAACGCCTGGTGCTTGGTGATCCAGCTGTACACGCCGTGTTTCGTGGCGGCCTGCGCACGGCTGAACGCGAGGGCGTGGATCTCGATGTCCGGGTCGTGGTCCTCGTGGTTGGGGTTGGCGTGGTGACGGTTGTGCTTGGCCACCCACCACTGGTAGCTGATACCGGTGAGGCCGCCGTGCAGATGCCCGACCACGTTGTTGTTGCGGTGACTGCGGAAGATCTGCCGATGCCCGGCGTCGTGGCCGATGAACGCCAGCTGCGTCGAGGCCACTGCGAGGGCGGCCGCGGTGAGCAGCTGCCACCAGGAGTCGCCCAGCAGCACGAACGTCACCGCGATCGCGCCGAGCAGCAGCGCGTTGATCGTCATCCGCACGAAGTAGTAACCGAGCCGGCGGTCCAGCAGGCCGGCGGCCTTGATCTCCTTGGTCAGCCGCGCGAAGTCGGTGCCGGGTGGGCGTTTCGCGATGTCGGTCGAGTCGTGCGTCGTCGAGGTCATGTGCGCTCCGGTTCGCTGGTGTGGACGTCGGCGGGCAGCACGTGCTCGTCGGCTTCATCCGACGCCAGGGGCCGGGGCCATCGGTGGCGCTGTTCACAGCGCCCGTGGTGGGATTCCCCTCCACATCGGCCACAAACCCGGCGGGCTGGGCAGAGGAAGGTTCTCTCCTCACCGTACGGCAGTCAGCAGTCCGGCGAGGAGTAGTGCCGCGCCAACGGCGGCGCCGAGCAGTTCGACCGCCAGCAGCCGGCGCCGGGCCCACCGGGCGTACGCCACGTTCACCACGGCGTGCGCGGAGGCGGTGACCAGCACCCACCACGGCCCGGCGGTCAGCAGGAGGGTCGCCCCGAGGTGGAACGAGGTCGCGGCGACGCCGCGAATTCCGCCGTGCACGGGATGCGTGCTGATGAACCCGCCCTGCGACCTCAACTGTTCGGCGGCCTGTTGACCGATCGGTGAGCTGAACTGGGCGAGCTTGGTGGCACCGGCGAACACGAGCCCGGCCAGCGCCCAGCCGAAGCCCGCCCAGAGCGCGGAGTCGACACCGCTGACCACGACCAGCACGAGCGCGAGCCGGACCACCTCGTCGGTGGTCCCCGATGTCACCGCGAGGATGGAGTCGCGCAGCCGGACGGCGTGCAACCGGCCAGCGGAGGCCAGCACCGGCAGGCGTGCGGCCAGGGCGACCAGCCATCCCAGCACGCCCAGCAGCGCCGCGCCCGCCTCCGCGACGCCCAGCGCCACCACCAGGACGGCCGCGAGGAGCCCGAGAACGCCCGCCATCACGGCGGCGCTCGCCCGGATCCTTTCGGCGACCCTGGTCGATCCCGTGCCTGGCTGTTCGCTGCTCACTGATTCGTCGATGGCCCCACGCTACGCCCGCACTCGCGCCGCGGCTCAGGCATCCGGGCGATAATCGTCCATTGTGGAGTAACGCTGGGTGCTCGGGCTACCAGCTCGACCGCGGCCGGTTGACCCTCGTCAGCGCGGTGACCTCCGGTGACCGGGCGTTGACCTGCTCGGCGACGTCGGACAGCAGCTGGCCGGAGTTGCGGGCGTAGTTCCGCATGAGCGAGAAGGCGTCCTCGACCCCGATCTGCAGACGTTCGGTCAGCACGCCCTTGGCCTGCTCGATCTCGACGCGGCTCGCCAGCGCGGTCTGCAGCTGTTCGGCGAGCAGCTCGTCGTGCCGGGCGGATCGCACCTGCAGGAGGCTGATCGTCGCGATGTTCGCGAACGACTGCGCCAGTGCGCCCGTCGCCGCGGGGAGTGCACCGGGTGAGGCGCGGAAGAGGTTCAACGAACCGATGACGTCTTCTCGCAGTCTCATGGGCACCGCGTCGTACGCTTCGAAGTCAAGGCCCACCGCCGCGGTGCTGAACCGCGGCCATCGCTGTGGTTGAGCGCGCAGGTCGGAGCACTGCACGGTCTTTCCGGTGCGGAAGCATTCCTCCGAGGGGCCGTCTTCGCTCTGTTGCAGGAAATACTCCATCGGGCGCACGAGTTCGCTGGACGTGGCCACCAGTTTGAGCACACCCGCGTCGTCGGCCAGCACGATCGCGGCCGCGTCCACGGCCAGCAACTCGACGCAACGTTCGGCCAGCACGTGCAGGAACTCGATGCTGTCGAACCGCTCCACGAGCGTGTCGGCCAGCTCGACGAAGGTTTGTGCCACCCGTTGGTCCGACACCTGTTCCACCTCATCAATTGTCGTTGTCGGCCGCGGCAACAGAGTCATCGCCATCTCGGCCAGTTGCACCACGCCGGCGATCTCGTCCGGTGTCAGGGCGTTGTCGGTGTCGCGGTGGACCTCCAGCGCGCCGATCGCCGTGGCGCCCTGTGTCAACGGGAACGCGAACACCGCCTCGACCCCGGCCTCGACGGCGGCGGGGGTGAAGCTCGGCCAGTGCGCCGAGTCCACGAGCTCGGGCGCGAGTACCGGCCGGTTCCGCAGGGTCGCTTCGAACGCGGGCCCTTCCCCGAGCGAGGTCTGCAGCTCCGCGACCTCCTCGCCGCAGAAACCGGTGGCTTCGAACAGGCGGACGCTGCCCTGACCGGTGCGCAGGTAGATCGCCGTGCCGACCGCGTTCGTCACCACCCCGGAAGCGATGCAGACGTGGCGAACGGCGGCCCGCCGGGTTTCACCCACGGTGCTCACTGACATCTCCTCACGAGATCCAGAGCAACCGCGGGGGCTGGGCGGCTTTTGTTCAGCGTAGCCCCACCGAGGCCGAGATCAAACTTTTCGCGCTTTTCGCGCCATCTGCGTCAGTCGCCTGCTGGAGCAGGATGAGAATGTGGGGGGCTGAACGGCCCAGTAGCCGGACTTCGGCTGGCGCAGGCTGACTACCAGCACCGACAGGCGAGCCGGTGCTCGCAAAATATTCGAGGTCATTCCGGTTTGCCGTGCTGGAATGAGTGTAGTGTCAATTCTGCCGGGAATATCTCGTACCTGAGCGGTCAAGCTCATGTCGTACTCGGCGAAACCAGAACCGGCTGATTTTTTCGGCCGGAGACGGGAGCCCCGGCATGACGTCGGCCCCTCACCAATCCATCACCCCACTGGCTGTCACGGCCACCGAGCAGCCTCGGTATCCGCTGCGATTGCGGTTGCGGCCGAAGGCGCTCACCACGGGGTATGTCGACGGTGCGTGGTGGCCGCGGTCCCGGGACCTCGCCGCCGAACTGCCCGCGCTGCTCGCGGTGCTGGCAGTTCGGCTGGGTGAGATCCCGCGGGTGAGCTACAACCTGACCGAGTGGGACACCGCGCCGAGCCAGATCTCCGTTGACGGCATCCGGGTGCGGCTGAGCGGGTTCTGGTCCAGGCCACCGCACACCGTGGACGTCATCTCCGGCGACCGGCGCCGCCACACGTTGCTCCTCGTCGCGCCGGACACCGACCCGTCGGCCGCCCACCAGATCATGATGCGCGCCGCACTCCGCGAGAACGCCGACACCGTCGAGCAGTTGCTCGGCGCGGAACTCCCTCGCACCACCACGCCGGCGCCGGACACGGGCAGCCGGATACCCCAGCAAAACACGCGAGGAACTCGATGACCACAGAGGTTTACACGTCCGCGTACGAACGCCGGCTCCAGATGGTGCAGGACGTGTTGTCCGGCCGGGCCGAGCTCGGTGACAAAGCCGCACGGGACGTCGCCGTGCACGTGCTGCGCGCACTGGACCACATCCCGGAGAGGGTGCGGTGACCTCGCCCCGCCAGGAGCGCGAGGAACGCCCGGCGCGGAGCACTCGGCTGCTCCGCGTCGGATGCGCGTTCACCTACCGCGCGGAGGTGCCCACGCCGGCCGTGTTCCTGGTCGGGGTGGCGCGCAGCGGTGACGTGCTGGTGAGCCGTGAACACCTGGCGGTGCAGCCGGAAACGCCGGTTCGGCACTACTTCGACCTGTACGGCAACAGGTGCGCCCGTGTCGTGCTGCCCGCGGGTCTGTCCACTGTGGACTACAGCGCCTGGGTGGACGTGCCCGATCGCGTCGAGGACGTCGACGAGGACGCACAGGAGACGGCGCCCGACGATCTTCCCGACGACGTGCTGCTGTACACCCTGCCCAGCCGCTACTGCGTGTCCGACGTGCTCGGTGACGAGGCGTGGTCGAGGTTCGGCGCCAGTCCGCCCGGCTACCTGCGGGTGCGGGAGATCTGCCAGCACGTCCACGACACGCTGAGCTTCGGCTACGGCACATCCGACTCGCAGTCCACCGCCGCGGACGTCAACGCCTCCGGCATCGGTGTCTGCCGCGACTTCGCGCACCTGGCGATCTCGTTCTGCCGTGCGCTCAACATCCCCGCCCGCTACGCCTTCGGCTACCTGCCGGAGGTCGGCGTGCCGCCCGACGACGCGCCGATGGACTTCGCGGCGTGGATGGAGGTGTGGCTGGGGAACCGCTGGTGGACCTTCGACCCGCGCAACAACACGACCCGCAAGGGACGTGTCGTCATCGGCCGCGGCCGGGACGCCGCCGACGTCGCCATGGTCACCACGTACGGCGGTCCGGTGCTGGAATCGATGGCCGTGCACGCCGAAGAGGACCTCGCGCCGGCCTGGCGGTGACGGTGCGGATCAACGCGCCGGTGGATTGGTGTCCTTGGTCGCCACCAGCGCCGTCATCGCGATCGTTCCGGCGATGACGCCTTCCGCCACGATGCTGAGGTGCTTGTTGTGGCTCCTCGAATAACGGCGCAGGGTCTCGAACGCCTGGCTCATGTCGCTCTGCATCCGCTCGGCGAGCACGCCCTTCGCCTGTTCGATGAGCACCCTGCTCTGCAACGCGTGCTGCAACTGCCCGGCGAGCAGGTCGCGATGACTGATGACCTGGGCCTGGAGCAGGCCGATGGTGGCGACGTCCGCCATGGCCTGCGCGACCCGCAGCGTCGGCTCCGGCAGCGATCCCTCCGCGACGGTGAACAGGTTCAGCGCGCCGATGGTCTGTTCACGCAACCGCATCGGCAGCGCGTGCAGTGCGCCGAACCCGGCATCCTTGGCCACGGACGAGAACTCGGGCCATCGTTGCGGGGGATCGGTGAAGCTGGCGACCGTCACCGGCACGCTGGTGAGGTAGCACTCCATGCACGGGCCCTGCCGGTGCTGCAGTTCGAAGAGCTCGAGCAGCCGGGCGCGGTCGCTGGAGGCACCGACCACCTGGAGTTCGCCGTGGTGGTCGACGAGCAGGATGCCGGCGGCGTCCACCTCCAGCGTGGCGACGCAGCGGTCGGCCAGCAGGTGCATGAACTCGACCGGGTCGAAGTCGGCGACCAGGGTGTCGGCCAGCTCGACGAACGTCTCCGCCAGATTCTCCATGGACATGGGCGTCACCTCTGTTGATCGATCGCCGGGACGGGGGGAGTGATCATCTGGGATCAGACCGGACCCTCCGGACTCAGTCGCAGACGCCGGGCGACGACGTCACGGGCGACGTCGACGACCGACTGGTCATGAGCGAACGCGTGCGCGCGCAGTCGCACCAGTGCTTCCTCCATGCTCACACCCAGTTGGACGGACAGCATCCCGGTGGCCTGGTGCACCTCGGCACGGCTCAGCGGCATTCCGTCGGCTGGAGGAAACGCGGAGTCGAGGTGCTGGCGGGTCAGCTCGTCCAGCAGCAGGGACATGATGAGGTCGGCCACGACGTGCGCGTCCTGCACCTGTTCCGGACTCAGCGGCCCAGGGCTCGTCCGGTGCAGCACGAGGGCGCCGATGCGGATCGCACCGCTGCGCAACGGGAACACGAACATCGCTCGTGCGCCGGCGGTGATCGCGGCCGGTACGAACAACGGCCACCGCTGGTCGTTCTCCCACGAGTCCAGCTGCCCCACCAGTACCGGCACCCCGGACCGGACCGCGTCCTCGGAGGGCCCCTCGCCCAGGGTGAACCGCAGGTTCTCGAGCTGGGTGCCGATCTCGTCGGTGGAATACCGGGACTCGCCGCGGCCGGTGCCGGTCATCAGGGTCAGCTGGGCGCCGCTCACCCCGATCAGCCCGATGCACGCGTCGCACACCGCCTCGCTGGAAGTGGTGATGCCGCGTGCCGCCGCGTCTTCTGCGAGGTACGACAGGAGCTTGGCCAGTCGTTCACCGCTCACCGCCGCCACCCTCCGTTGCACAGAGCATCCCACGCGCGGCTGTTCACGGCGGAACAGGGCGCGGCCGGGTGATCACCGCGCGCAGTGCTTCGAGCGCCTGGTGCTGCACCAGCCGCACCACCGCCGTAGTGGTGCCGAGCACCCGTGCCGCCTGCTCGGCGGACAGACCGTGCACAACGCGCAGTTCCAGCACCGCGCGTTGCTCGTCGGTGAGCACCTCCAGATGCCACGGGCCGGGCTCGGCCGAACGCTTCATGGCCCTGGCGGCGCCGGCGTGGCGGTACCGGCGTCGATCCGTTCGGCGAGCGCCAGTGCACCGGCGTGGCCGCGAAGCTTGCGCGCGTGCGCCGCGAGCGGGCGGAAACGATCGCGCACGCGGGCCGATCCGACGTTCTCCGACGTCTCGAGCGCCCGCAGGCCGGTGTGCACGCCGGCCTCGACGTCCCCGTCGATCATCTGGCTGGTGGACAGCAGGATCAGGCAGAGGGCCCGGCTGCGGACCATGCCCTCGCCGTAGCCGTCGACCGCCGTGGTGAGCAGCGATACGGCACTCGCCGCGTACTGCCGCCCCGCGGTGCCGGCCAGGTCGGTGTGCACGGCTCCGGCCAGCCCGGACAGATCGGCCTCGGTGAAAAACTCCGCCCAGCCGGCCACGCCGGTGCGGTTCGCGGCTCCGAACTGCTCCTGCCCGCGGTCGAGCAGGGTGCGGGCACCGTGCTCCACGCCCCGCTTGGCGCACGCCCACGCCGCGTTGACCGACAGGATGCTGGCCGCGAGGTCGTCACCGGACCGCGAGGCCGCGAGCCGCCCGAGGTCGAAGTACCGCGACGCCTCGTCGAGCTGTCCGTGGTGCAGGAACACCCGGCCGAGCCGGTAGCACACGTTGGCGGTCAACCCGTCCGCACGGGCCAGCCCCGCGAGCACCAGGGCGTGGCAGAAGTGGTTGTGCGCGTTGTTGACCAGACCTGCGTCGAAGCACACCCAGCCCGCCAGGTTCCGCAGGTCGGCCATGGCGACGTGCAGCCGTTGCCGCACCTGCTCGCTCGCAGGCGTGGTGAGCAGCGGGAGACTTTCGCGGATCAGCAGCCGAACCCCGTCGAGACAGCTCTCGCCGCCACTGCGGTAGTCCGTCTCGCGCAACGCGCGGGTGTCCTCCTCCAGGCGTGCGACGTCCGAAAGCCCGATCATGGGACAGCACCTCAGACCATGGTGGTGGCGAGTGGCACCGCCGGGGGCCGGGGCGGTCTGGGTCGTCACCGATTCTAGTCCGCGACGCCGTCGCGTCCGGCCACTGTTCGGCCGCAAACTTGATCGCCACGACCAATTGCGATAACCACTTGCCACCAACCGGGCGGCCGTGCGTTGCGCGCCGCGACAGCCTGTTCGGGTACTTCGCTCGCCCGCTCGTGAGGCACCTGTCGAGTGCTGCCGTCGAGCAACTCAGGGTCTTGACCAGGCAGCGGGCAGCGGAGCAAGGCGTGTCAGATCACTCCGCAACGCTGCAGGTCAGCATGCCTGTGTCACTAGATTGAGTAAATCTGTAGTGGTGGAGGTAGACATTCGCCATCGGTCGTGTGTACTGTTCGATAGGTCGCGAGAGAGAGAACGTCATATCGGCACGGGAGATGACGAACTACCCGTGAGTCAGTGCAAGACGCAGTACGGATGCAAGTGCTAGTGCACGGTGGTCGTCCGCCGGAGCCGATCTGTAGAACGGGCTCCGGCGGACACCGAAGTCAGTACACGGAACAGAAGTCAGGTACCAGAGGAGAAGGGAAGGGTTGCACACCATCGGATCGCCCGTCTCCGGCTGAAGTTCGCCGGGCGGGTACCGCGGTTCCATCGAGATCGGCAGGTGGTCTTCGGTTAAGCACAAGCAACGATCCCCGCAGTCCCCGTCTCTGACGCGGGCCAGGCGGAAGAAGTAAGACGGCCTCACGGTCGATTGATGGAAGTGAAACCCATAAACCCTTGGGGCCCCGGTGCTACTGCGCATCGGGGCCCCTCGTGATGTGGAGGCGCGATGACCCCAGAGACATCCCAACCGGAACCCGTCGAACCGCAGACCGCGGCCGAGAACCTCGACGACGACCACTACCCCGCCTACACCATGGGCCGGGCCGCGGAAATGCTCAGCACCACAGCGGCTTTCCTGCGCAGCCTCGACGAGCAGAAGCTGATCGAGCCCCAGCGCTCCGCCGGCGGGCATCGCCGGTACTCCCGCTACCAACTACGCCTGGCCGCCCGCGTGCGCACCCTGCTCGACGAGGGCATCGGCCTGGATGCCGCCTGCCGCATCGTCACCCTGGAAGACCAGCTCGACGAAGCCAGGAGCCACAACACCCAGCCGCCGCCGCGCACACCCGACGAGCCGTACCCGCCGTTGCGAGGCCTGTGACCCGGCAAAGCCGGGTCGTCGATCCGAAATCCAGCAACAACCGTCCACCGAACCCGGGGCAGCGGCGGCTGCCTGAGGTGGGTGGTTCCGCTCTCCTCCTCTGACAACCTGGGCTCATGCGGTTGCCCGGATGCCGCGCTGGGCAACCACGCCTGATCGTTGTGTTCGACCGATGCGGGTGGTGTGGTTGATGGCCCGACTGCTCGGAGGTTCTGCCGTGGACGGCGATGTGCTGCGACCGGGTGATGTGCTGGCGGCGGCCGAGAGCGCACCGCCGGTGGAGTCGGTGGAGGTCGTCGCGCGCGACCTCGCGGAGCGGTTCAAGGCTTTCGACGTGTCGTTCCTGCTGATCGACGTCGGCGATGAGCAGCTGGTGCGACTGACCTCGACCACGTGGAACCTCGGCGGGGGTGGCGCGGCGCGCATCGATCTGCGGGACAGCACCTACGAGGAGGTGCTGCGCACCCAGCAGCCGTGGCAGGAGCAGGACGGCAACGGCGTGCGGGTGGTGCTGCCGGTGACCAACCGCGGCGACTGCGTCGGCGTGCTGGAGGCGACCGTGCCCTCACTCGACGAGGAGATGCTGGCGCAGCTGGGCGAGGCCGCTCACGCACTGGCCTACGTCATCGTCACCGACCGCCGCTTCACCGACCTCTACCACTCCGGCAGGCGCACGACGACGATGAGCCTGGCCGCGGAGATCCAGCACCAGCTGCTGCCCACGGCGTCCTGCTGCGAGGCTGCCCAGTTCACCGTCGCCGGCGCCCTGGTACCGGCCCACGACATCGGCGGTGACACCTACGACTACGCCCTGGACCGCGACGTCCTGCACTTGTCGATGACCGATGCCGTCGGTCACGACGTGGGTTCGGCGATGACCGCGACCCTGCTGGTCGGTGCGCTGCGCAGGGCCCGCCGGGCCGGCGACGACCTGGTCGAGCAGGCACAGCAGGCCAACCACGCCCTGCTGAACCACCGCCTGGGATCACTGGCGACCGGACTGCTGGTGCGCGTGGACCTGCGCGACGGAGCGGTCGAACTGGTCAACGCGGGCCACCCCGCACCACTGCTGCTGCGCAACGGCGTCGTGGAGCCGCTCAAGCTGAAGGTCGACCTGCTCTTCGGCGTCAAACCGTGCCCCTACCGGGTGCAACGGCTGAACCTGCGTCCAGGAGACCGGCTGATGCTGCTCACCGACGGCATGTTCGAACGCGCCGCGGAAGAAGTCGACCTGCCCGCGCTGCTGCGCGGCACCGAAGCGCTGCACCCCAGGGAGGTGGTACGTGCGGCGACCAGGGCCGTGCGGCGTGCATACCGCGATCACCTCCAGGACGACGCCACCGTGCTCTGCCTGGACTGGCATGGAATCGGCCGCACCGAACGCCAAGCCGACAACGGCGCGGACACGGACTCCGCCTCGCCCTCGCGTCCTCCCTCTGCGCGCGGTCACGGTGATCATGGCGACGGTGGTCGGGGTTGACCTTGCTGTTCGGGTTCGGCAACGTCCTGAACTACGGGAAGGTCGCGTTCGACGCGGTCGGTGCTCCCCCTGGGATGCGGGCGGCGGCCGTGGCAACGGTTGCCAGGTCTTCGCTCGAGAAGCCGGCGCGACTCAGCACCGCCAGGGATTTGTTCGTTGCCAGCGTGCACAACGCCAGCTCTGCCGCATCCTGATCATCGGCCCCCGCCGCCAGCAACGCCTGCTCCAGCATCGCCCGCACACCGTCGATCATGGCGCGGACCATCGCCTGGCCCTGCGCGTCGAGGGCGGGGAACTGCGCTGCCGACATCGTGAGCAGGCACCCGTCCGGGACCGTTGGGTCGGCGATGCGGTTCAGGGTGACCTGCAGGTAGGCGGCCACAGCGGCGCTCGGGCCCGAATGGGGGCCGGACAGCGCCTGGTCGTACAGCGGGTGGTAGGTCTGCGCGTACCGCTCGAGGCTTTTCCGGAAGAGACTGCCCTTGTCGCCGAAGGTGCTGTAGAGCGAGCTCCGGCCCAGACCCGTGCCCTCGACCAGGCGGTCGATCGAGGCCTCCGAATAGCCCCAGCGCCAGAAGACGTGCATCGCACGTTGCAACGCCTCGTCCACGTCGAACTGCTTGCGGCCCACCATGGTTCATCACCCTACGCATCTTGTATCGATCGTTTCAAGATGGGTAGGGTCACCGGCATGACAAGTTGCACTGATCGTTCCAAGATGGGTACGGCCGACGTCACGACAAGCTTGAGTTCGCTGCGGCTGCCCGACGGGTTCACCGACGTCTTCGTCAGCCGGTTCGTGCAGCTGGACGGACTGCGGCTGCACGCGGTCACCGGCGGGGACGGCCCGCCGCTGCTGCTGGTCGGCGGGTGGCCGCAGACCTGGTACGCCTGGCGGGAAGTGATGCCAGCGCTCGCCCGCGAGCACACCGTCGTCGCCGTCGACTCGCGCGGGGCCGGGCTGTCCGACAAGCCCGACAACGGTTACGACGCCGGCACGCTGGCCGCCGATCTGGTCGCGCTGATGGCCGCGCTCGGGCACGACCGGTTCGACGTGGTCGGCCACGACATCGGCATGTGGACCGGATACGCCCTCGCCGCCGATCACCCCGAGCGGGTGGGCAGGCTCGCCGTCGTCGACGCCGTCATCCCCGGTCTCACGCCGATTCCGTCGGTCTTCAGCCCGGCCGCGGTCAACCAGCGGCTCTGGCACTTCGGCTTCAACCGGCTCACCGACCTCAACGAGGAGCTGGTCCGGGGGCGGGAGCATCTCTTCTTCGGCCACCAGTTCGCCACCAAGGCCGCCACCCCGGCCGCGATCCCCGCGTACGCCGTCGACGTCTACGTCGACGCGATCGTCGCGGATCCCCGCGGGCTGCGTGCGAGCTTCGCGTATTACCGGGCGCTGGACGAGACGATCGCGCAGAACGAGCGGCGCGGCAAGACCCGGCTGACGCTGCCGGTGCTCGCCATCGGCGGCGCGCGCTACAGCGGCGCGATGGTCGCCGAGACGATGCTGCTGGCGGCCGACGATGTCACCGGGGTGGTCCTCGACGATTGCGGCCATTACGTGGCCGAGGAGCAGCCGGCACGGTTCACCGAGATCCTGGAGGACTTCCTCGTGTCAAACCGATAGCAGGCGTGCCGCAAGGCTGAACACATCGGTGGCGGAGTCTCGCGAAGTTCACCATGTGCGCGGGCGTACGACCGCCAACGTGCTCGAGGTGTGTCCTACAACGCCGCCCTGCGGCCCGTCGCCAACCGGCTGGGTTTTTGGGGCTCGGCCCCAAAAAGGCACAACGAAGCAAAAAGGCTCACGCTCTTTGTGAGCGTGAGCCTTTCATTTTGCCACGTACGCCGCCAGGGACTCGAACCCCGGACCCGCTGATTAAGAGTCCTCGGGTGGACCCCGACGGTGGTGCCGGGTGATGTTGATGAGTGCCGTTTCAGCACGTGAATCCCAGGAAGCGCCAGGTGCTCCTGTCGCGTCGTGCCGCCCTGTGTCGTTGCAGGTCGGGGATCTCGGGCTCCTCGGGCTCCGCTTCCGGGTCCTTCACGACGTTGAGCGGGCGGTCACGGTGATCACGGCCGAGGTGGTCGGGCTGACGTTCCTGTGGGACTGCGTGGGCGGCGCGAACCAGAAGTGGCACCGCGGCTGACGGCCCGCAGGTAACGAGAAGCCGGTCGAGACGAGTCTCGGCCAGCTTCTCTGATGGTGCGGACGTCGGGGCCGTGGGATCCTGACCCGCCAATTCGTGGGTCAGGTCCGCCGGTGGTCCCGACCGCTATCGAACGCGATGCCGGCGACCGGTCGGTTCTGGTGATCAGGTGTCACGCAGGCCGGAGCGTGACTGTTGGCCTCGGTCGGGTGTTGCGGCGGTTCGGGACTTCCGTACAGGAAGAGGACGGCAGCGAGAGCCGCGACGTCTAGCAGATTGAATTGGCCACGATACTGGACAAAATGTCCCGACTTGCTCGGCTGATTCTTCGCCATCTTGACCTCCGTGCGTCCAAGTGGATTGCACTCAGTCTTCGAGCTGTGGCTTGCCGACGGCTTGGCGGAGCAATTCAAACTGGCTTGTCTGCCTTGCTTCCGGCTTGAACAGCGTTGCCTGCATACCACGTCCGGGACCTGTGAGACCCCCGTGTGCCTGCATAGACACCAACGGTGTACTGGTTTCGTGACAGATGGCGTAATTGCGCACGTGGTCGTATCGAGGGGCAACTGCAGGCTGATACCGTTCTCTCTCCTGATCGGCAAGATGACCACCAGTTCAAGCCGGGCTCGTGGTGCAGGTTGCCTGATACGTCGACAGCCAGGTCCGAGGGAGCGACACGTGGATCTACGCGACAAGGTGGCCCTGGTGACTGGCGCTAGTCGAGGTATAGGTCGCGGCATTGCGATCGCGCTCGGCGAGTCGGGAGCGCGCGTGTTCGTCGGTTATGTCGCGGACAAACGCGCGGCGGATGAGACTGCTGCCGCCATCGAGGTCGCGGGTGGTACGGCTGTTCCGGTGTGCGCGGACCTGGCTGAACCTGACGGGGTGGATCGAATCCTCGATGCCGTTGCCGCGGACGGTGGGCACGTCGATGTCCTGGTGAACAACGCGGGTGCAATCTTGAGACCTGCTGGATGGGCCGAGCTCCAGGGCGTTGACCTCCACAGGACCATCGAACTCAACCTCACCGCACCTATAAGGCTGATCACCAGCATCGCGCCGTCGATGCGCGAGCGGGGCTGGGGGCGGATCGTGAACTTCACCAGTACATACGCCATGGCGGGGTGTGCGCCGATTCTCGCCTATTCCTCGGCAAAAGCGGGAATTATTAGCCTCACTTATGCGATGGCGCGTGAACTGGGCCCGCACGGCATCACGGTAAACGCGATCGCGCCGGGCAACGTGGACACGGCGATGACGCGGGCCGCAGGTCCTGACGCCGTCAGATGGGCGATCGAGACCACGCCGACCGGGCGGCTCGGCACGCCGGAAGACATTGCTCGCGCAGCGCGTTTCTTGATCGAGAACGAATTCGTCAACGGACATGTTCTGACGATGGATGGCGGACAGATTCTGAATATGTGAGGAGATGGATATGAAACCTGCGCGATCTGACCTGTTGACGTTGTTATCCGACGTCAAGCGGCAGCGGCTGCCGGACTTGGTGGAGCGGACGCTGGCAGACAAGGCATCTGTTCGCCGCATCGCTGAGATCTCGTATCGACACGACAACGGCTTCACCAAGCTTGTGGTCGGGGCGACAGCGCAATCGCGGATCAGATTCCACATTTGGTCGACAAGTCAGACCAGCGAATCAAACGTGCACAACCACAGGTGGGATTTCGCATCCATGGTCTTGGCCGGTGCGTTGCACATGGAGTACTTCGACATCGCCTCCGGCAACGTCGATCCTTCCAGGCCCGAGATAGTGGAACTGGAGGCATTCCAGTACCTACCGCCTAGTCGACAGGATTGCTACGAGCTGCGGCGGTTGGGACCTGTGAATGCCGTGCGGCGGTCCGACATCGTCGCTGACACAGGTTATCTGTACCAACTTGCCCATGACAGGCTGCATCGAGTCACTGCGCCGGTGACGCCTGCGGTGACCTGTTTCATAAGCGCTCCCGCAAAGACTGATCACACCACTGTGCTGCGCCACCCCGCTGCCCCACTCGAGGACGGAAGGGTGAAGCGCTTGACGGTCGCTGAAACCCGAACCGAGCTGAGCATGATCCGGAACCTGTTAAGCACGCCCTGAGGAGACTTCGATGGCTCCTCCGTCCCGAGTCCGGATCAACGTGCTCGGCCCACTGGAAATTGTCGACCTGGATCAGGAGATGCTGGTGCCGGCGCGTGGCCAGCTCGCGCTCTTCGTTCGCTTCTTGGTGGTCAGGGCAGGCCAGGACCTGTCGATTGACGCGCTGATGGGGTTGATCGCTACTGTCAGGCGAGTGCCTGCCGGGCTTGAACAATTGCGCAGCGACGTGCACGGGCTGAAGCTTCGTGCTGCACGGTTGCTCGGAACCCAGCGCATCACGACCCGGCGTGCTGACAACACCTTCTACGGATTTCAGCTCGCGGACGGAGACTCGACCGATCTGCTGGAGTTCGACGAACTCGTGTCCGCTGCGCGCGGTGCTGTGAAGGATGATCCGTCGGCTGCGCTGACGGCGGCCGAGCGTGCGGTGTCTTTGTGGCGCGGCAATCCTGCAGGGCCCTACGACGACGGCGTGCTGACCGACGGCCTCGGAGCAGACCACTTCAACGCCCGCCTGCTGGCAGCCGAACAGGTGCTGTGCCAGGCACTGATCCAGGTCGGGTCGCGTTCCGCGCTCGAACGCGCGGTCGAGATAGCGCGGGAACTGGTTCGTCACCCAGATCACCGGTTCGAGGAGTCACTGCACTTCTTGCAGGCCGAAGCCTTGCTCGCGCTCGGCAACGAAAGCGCCGCAGTGGAGGTGTTCGACAACTTCGTCTACAGCCTCGGCGGCAAGGCCTCGCTCAAGTTCCAGAACCTGATCCGGCGTGGGAAGCGGAATGATCCAGGCGCGGCACATCACATGAC
Organism: Lentzea sp. NPDC054927; assembly: GCF_053610285.1. Lineage (NCBI taxonomy): Bacteria > Bacillati > Actinomycetota > Actinomycetes > Pseudonocardiales > Pseudonocardiaceae > Lentzea > Lentzea sp. NPDC054927. Next base: position 8,730 of record NZ_JBSGXZ010000054.1, on the reverse strand, counting down.
GGCGGCGTCGCCCTCATTCCTGGAGTGGCTGGCGGACACCGATCGCGCGGTGCGAAACCGCAAGATACAGGGCGGCCATCGGCTGCACGTGGGGGATCTGGTCGACCATCGGTTGCTGCTGCCGTTCATCGCGGCGGACGAGCAGCACACCAGTGTCATGGACCTCCAGCATGTCATGGAACAAGCCGCGCTCGCCGGCTCCCCGCACGGCCGGTTGCTCGTCACCGGCTCTCCTGGGATCGGTAAGAGCACGCTGTTGTTCTCGCTGTACCTGAGGTTGCGCTCGAAGCTGGACGGTCCGGGCGATCACGCGCGAACGGTGCCGTTCATCCTCGATTTGAGGCAGTTCCGCGATGCTGGGGTGGATCCTGACTTCGGGTCGGCGGCCTGGTTGCGGGAACGTTTCGAGACGTTGGGTCTACCCGATACGCGTGTCTTCCTCATGCTCGACTCGCTGGACGAGTTCATGGCCGGTCGGCAGCATCGCGACGTCATCTCCCTGCTTGAACGACCGTTGTTCTTGCGGGCGAACGTCATCTGTTGTCGTGAGGTCTTCTACGACCGGCACCTCAGATCTGGTTCGTTCTCGCTCAGCCGAGACGTGCTGACGCTGCAGGCGTGGTCTCCAAGTCAGCTGACCGACTATGCGGGCAGATTTTATCGCCACTGCTTTCCGGACGAGGCGAACGCACTGCTCGCCGCTCTGAGATCGCACCTGGAGGCGAGATTCACTCTTTCCGAGGTGTGCAGCACACCGATGCGCGCGAACATGCTACTCCATCTGCTGTCACCTGGGCCGGAACCGAGAACCGAGTTGTCCGCTGTGAGCAGCGTGATCGATCTGCCGTCGCTGTACCGAGCATGGATACATCGCACGCTCGAGGCGGAGTCGTCGCGGATGGGGGCCGTGCTGACCGCCGGTCAGAAGGGCGATATTCTCAGGTCCCTCGCCTGGACGTTCTACGACGAATCGCCGGTTGATCAGGATGATCCACCGAACTTCACCGTTGAGGAGTTGAACCGGCACGTTCGCGGCGCGCATGTGTTGCTCGGAGGGAACCTGCCCGACGTTCAGGTGGCCAACGTTGTCAGTGATCTTATTGATCATTCGCTGCTGGTGGAGTCCACCCTTCTGCCCTACCACGATAGCGCTATCGGCATGCTCAACTTCTCGCACAAGTCTTTCCAGGAGTTTCTCGTCGCTGATCACATCATGCGGGCGGTGCTGTCCGATGAGGCAAAGCTCCGTCAGCTGTTCGAGCGGTATCACTCCCCTGAGGTGGTGGAGTTTCTCCGTGACATGGTGACGTGCATACCACCTGGAAGCAGAACCTCACGAGTGATGGTTCAGATCTTTCTTGCAGCCTTCACTCGCAGTGCCGCTGGTCAAGATCAGGATGAAACGAGAAATGCCAGGTCGCAGCTCGCGTTGAGCCAGCTCGCCTACATCATGGCGAACGTTCCTGATCAGCGTGTCCTGCAGTTCCTGCTGAGGTATCTCGAACTGGAGTCCGACCCGTGGCTGCGTCGCAGCGTCATCGTGGGCCTCTCGTTCGCCGGACAGATCGATCTGCTCGACGGGTACATCGACCGCTTGCGAGCTGAACGACAAGCCGGCGGGCCTGCTCTTGAGAACGAAGTGAACGTGGGGGCGCAGCTGTCGTACTTCGGAGACCAACCGCTCGACCTGCTGTTGCCTGCGCGAGACCAGGGCATGCCGGTGTGCAGGAGAACTTTGCAACGGTTGATTTACCAGCTGCAGACCTCGACGCACCAGGCGAGTTGGCGACTGGACCTCTACAGCCTGCTCGACATCGCCACACGGAGAGTCTGCTCACTCGACGAAGCGGCCGAGATACTGCGGCGAAATCGACAGCTGCTGCGTCGGCTTTCTGATGAATTCGAAGTATATCCGCAGTGTGCGAACTGGCCGGAGATCAACGAGTTGCGAGCCGCGTTGGATGGCTTGTGAGATACGCCGGAAACGGCATATGAGAAAGGAATAAAAGGTGTCGATCGAGCAACGCTCATTCGTATCGGCCGCAGCGGCGACCAGGCGGTCGGTGGACGATGCGATGACAATTTTCTCCTACTTCTCCTCGGTCGACAGTGATGCGGTCGACCTTGTCGCCGCCGACCTGGACGGGCTGCATTCACTGCGCGTGAATCAGCGCAGCACCAAGCTCTACTATGTGGAGCACGGTGTCCTGGAAGTGACGGTTGATGGCAGGCGACGCGATGTGGAGGCGGGCGGTGCGACGCTGATCCGCACGGGTGAGAAGCACGAAATGGTTGGACATGAGGTGAGGATGCTGATCATCTGTTCACCCGCTTTCGATCCTGCGGACGAGGAAATTCTTGCCTGACGATCCCGCAGGGCTCCTCCGCTAAGTGCTGTCATCGCCGAGTAGGACGTGTTGTGGCCGCGGGCAAGATATTCGCGCCTGTCCGCAGCCACGGCACTCCGCAAGAGCAGCAGGGCCAGAGAAGAGCGCGGTTCGTCTGAAGCGGCATCGGGTCGCGGGTCGCGTGGTTGTACGACGCTCTCCACCTGGCAGCGAGCATCTCCTACAACATCTCCCGCGACACCCAGCAGAAGGGCGGTACCAGCTCGACGCGTTCCCGGAGGAAAACCACAACCTGTTCTCCGACCACAACGACTTCGCCAACGTCAACTCCGACAGACGATGCAGAAGATCGTGCGGTGCGTGAACGACGGGCGCAGGTGCTCTTGACCGTCGCCTGACCCATCACAGGGAGCCTTGCCGGAACTCAACTCTGGCAGGGCTCCCCTTGGGCGTTGAAGGGCTGGCGTGAACTTCCCCGCCTCGGCGAACTCCCGCAACGTCACCAGCTTCCCCCTGCTCGATGTCGCGCTGGCCGGTACCGCCTGTCCAACGACGAGATCGCCGCCCGTCTGTTGGTGAGTCCGGCCATGGCCAAGACCCGTGTCACGTGCGATGGTCGAGCTCGGCGCCAGGGACCGCGCGCAGCTCGTGGTGTTCGCCTACGAGGCCGGCCTGGTCCGGCCCTGCTGGCTCCCGTGACGGCGGTGACCTGCCGCCAGGCACCCGACCCCCGGATCCGCTGATGTACGACACCTCCGGGTCGCCGTTGGCAGCAGCCCTGAAGTAGGCGCTGAGTTCAGGGTGAGGTCAAGCACTCTCATGTGCCGCACGAGTGCGGGCAGCCCGTTGCTCGTAGACGTTCCCGGCGGTCGCCGCGGCGAGTGTTCATAATCCAGCAGTACGGCGGTTTGCGAGTACCAAAACTTGAACGGTGCTGAGCACTCAAGTTCAGAAACTCAGTCCCATGTGGACAGAACCTCGTACGCCAATTCCGGACTCTTCAACGTGATGCTCAACGCAGATACCACTTGTGTCACCGCGACGACAACCGTCTCGGTCGGCATGCTGGCCAGTGCTGAGTCAGCCACACGGTCTGGCTTCGTCACCGTTCCGAGTAGTCCGGCTCCAGGTTCCGGGCAACCGACGGCTGTCAGGTCGAAGTCCTCGTCGGCCTGAAGTCGTTGTGCGATTTGAACGGTGTCCGCCCACCACCTGAGTGCCTCCGCGCGAAGTGCCGGTTCATCGCGTGGGTCGTTGCTCTTCAGCGAGCGGAGTTCTCCGGCGAGCCGACCGGCCACGGCCGGGTCGATGGCTGCCGCGGCGGCCAGGACGCGGACCTGGAGAGTCCGGACGACGTTGCTGTCGTCGGAGCTGTACACGATCACGCACGCCATCTCGACGGGGTGGCGGAACAGCTCGCGCGCTACTTCCTCAGTGCGGGTCTGACCTGCCTCGGCCGCTATGGCTGTCAAGAAGCTCAGCGTCGCCATCGTCTTTCGTCTGCACTCGTCGGGCATCGCACCGGGCTGTGGCAGGAGTTCGTTCACCACTCCGTAGAGCCCGTCAAGAGCGTCATCCTCTTCTGCGTCGATCGCCTGCAGCACAGGAAGGAGAAGCTGCGCGGCCTCCGGGTTGGGCGATGCTGCGACGGCCTGGACCGGAGCGGCTCCGAAAGCCATGAACGCATAGAACACGACGTGGTGGAGCGGACCCGTCGTCATCTCGGTGTCGCCGAGCGTTGAGTGAAACTCGGGTTGCTGTTGTTCGAGGAGTTCGGGGTGTAGCAACGCCATGCGTACGACGAGGAGTGCGTCTGCGGCGGTCCCGAGTTCGGTTTCCGTTTCCTCGTCGGACTCTTCGAGATCGTCGCTGTCTCGCTCCGCCAGTTCGTTCACCAGCGGGTCGATCGCGTCGCTGTCGAGGCCGGCAAGCCACAACCACGGGGAGCGGGCGTGCTCCAGCGTGTCTTTGCCGAACGTGGCGAGCACTCGGAAACCAGCCCACAGCAGTGCGCGGAGTTGGTCACGCAGACGTTCTTCGGACGGTTCGACGTCGGCCGACTCGTCATCCCGGAGACCGTGGCTTGACCTGAACTCCTCGATGAGGACGTGCCCGCGCATTCGGTCGTCATCGTCGTAGTCGGTCGACGGCGAGTCGAAGTCGTTCCGGATGGTGAGCAGGAGCGCTTCGGCAAGTTCGGGATCACCGTCGCCGCGAGCAATCAGTTGGTGTCGCGTGCCTGTTATTGCTTCGCGTCGGCACGCGGCGACCAGGAGCGCGCCGAGTGTGCCGACGATTTCGCGATCCCATGGGTGTTCGCGGATGGCGCCGGCGATGAGGTCGGTGGCGTCCGCGGCTCGTTCGGCTTTGCCGGTCGGGTCGGCGATATGGCGGACCGCCGCAGCGATCAAGTACTGAGCCGACATCTCCTGGAACTCGCGGGGAAGGTAAGTGGCAACCGGCCAACGTGGTGCGTCGTCGTTCAGTTCGGGCAGCCAACTGCCAGACGGTTGCGGTGCTTCAAGCTTTTCCACGCGCAGTGAATCGAGGGTCCAGCCGAACAGCGCCGGTGTACTGGCCAGGTGGTGTGCGAGGCTCATCCCCGCTTCGGTCGCCACCTCGAACCGGCCGGTGGCGACGGCGATGCCGATGAAGGCGCCGTCCGGATGTGTCAGGACACGTGCGTCGACAACATCACGAACTTCTTCTTCTTCTTCTTCTTCTTCTTCGATCGCCGGAGTTTCCCAGCCTGTTTGGATGAGCTCCATGATCAACTGAGGGCGCTGGGCCTGAGTCACCTCGTCGGCGGTTCCGGGATCTGGATCAGAGACTTCGATCCACACTGCGTACGGCACCTGCGGTTCCTCCTCATGTGCCCCGACCCGACGCTGAAGCTATCCCGCGATTTGCTTCGTTGTGAACCCTTCGGAAGCTGTAATCACTGCATTGGTGGATCTTCATTCGCTGTTTCGTGGCATTCACTTCATCTGACGACAGACCACCTACCTGCGAGCCGGAACCGTGTTCCTGCGGGGAGTTCGATGCACCTGAAACCGGCCACTCGACTGCTACCTCGAACTGGCCCTGCACAACGCCCAGTTCCACCGCATCGCCACTGGCCGCATGCCACAACTGTGCCCGGCATCGGCATCGTGCTTTGAGCCCTTGGCAAGGTAGGCGTCGCCGCCACAAAGACAGGTGCTCGCCTGGCGGTAAGACCGGAGCCATGCAGCATGACGGCTGCTGGTAGGTGAGCACTTGGCTATTGCGGAGCGGTTGAGTCCTTCCCGAGGCGCGTGTGCTTGCCAGTGGTCGGGGATGAACGACCACTGAAGGGATGTCGTGCCCATCGTGGCGCTGGTGTGAGCACAGGACCACTGACTGCAGGCGTTCTCCCGCTGATCGAGTGCTGCCGAGGCGTGGATGTACGTGACGTGTTGTTCGTCGGTGATGACTTGGCAGAAGGTCATCACGACATGGAGATCATGGACGCGACCGGCCGCAAGCTGGTCGCCGTCCGGCTGCCGAAGGTGTGAAAGGCATCACGCGGCTGCACGCGCTGATCGCCGATCACTCCGATGGGGTGGGACCTGAGCAGGTGCTGATCGCGATCGAGACCGACCGCGGCCCGTGGGTGACTGCACTCGTCGCTGCCGGGTATCGGGTGTTCGCCGTGAACCCTCGCCAAACCGGACAGTTCCGCGAGCGATTCGTCCTGGCCGGGGCCAAGAGCGATGCCGCGGACGCGCACGCATTGGCCGACATGGTGCGCACCGACTCACACCAGCTACGCCCGGTTGCCGGCGACAGCGACCTGTCCGAGGCGATCAAACTGCTCGCTCGCACGCATCAGACCCTGACCTGGGACCGCCAGCGCCAGGTGGCACGCCTACGGGCACAACTTAGGGACTTCTACCCAGCAGCACTCGCCGCGTTCCGGAAGATCTCGCCGCTCCTGACGTGCTCAACCTGCTAAAGCGTGCCCCCGACCCGGACGCCGCAGTCAAGGTCACGCGGGAGCAGATCGTTGCAGCGCTCCAGCGTCCACGCAGGCGAAAGATCGACGAGCGGGCCGAGAGGATTCACAAGGCTCTGCGCTCCGAGCAGCTGCGCGTACCTGTGGCTCTGCAACGCGTGTGTGCCGTGACGGTCAGTCGTTAGTGGCGGTGATCGCCGTGCTCGTCGCGGAGATCACCACCGTCGAGAACGAGATGGCCAATCGCTTGCGCAAGCACGTGGACGCGGAGATCTACCTGTCCCGGCCAGGCATGGGCGAGACCCTGGGTGTCAGGGCGCTCGGCGAGTTCGGCGACGACCGGGCCCGGTACGCCAGCCCGAAAGCACGCAAGAACTACGCCGGCACCAGCCCCGTCACCATCGCCTCCGGCCGCATGACCACCGTGAACTGCCGATACGTGCGCAACACCAGACTCATCGACGCACTCATACGCCAAGCCATGAGCGTACTGGGCACCTCACCCGGCGCACGCGTCTACTACGACCGCCAACGCGCCCGCGGCGTGCCACACAACGCCGCCCTGCGCCACCTCGCCAACCGACTCGTCGGCATCCTCCACGGCTGCATCGCCACCCGCACGACCTACGACGAGACCACCGCCTGGGGCCACCGCCTCGCTGTGGCTTAAGCCCTTAACCCCAGGGATGTCCTCGGGCTCGCAAACCATGATCCAGAACGACGAAAGGGAGAATTCGGATGAGCACGCAAAATGCAAAGAAGCAGGTAGAGACGAATCTCTACCTGCTTCTCTGGAGTACGCCGCCAGGGACTCGAACCCCGGACCCGCTGATTAAGAGTCAGCTGCTCTAACCAACTGAGCTAGCGGCGCTTGTTTGTGTGCCGGTCACTTGCCGTTCCGACGTGAAGAACGTTAGCACACGCCTCGGAGGCGCTCCCAATCGGCTGGTCAGCCCTGGTTTGGAGGTGCATCCGCCACGTAACGATCCGGCCACTTGAGCAACTTCGGGCCACCTCCTGTCGTCACCTACTCGGGGGACGCCAAAACGACTTCGTGCAGGCAGTCTCGGGAGCGGCGACAAGCAGATCGGAAGTACGTCGATGGGGATGTGGGGCAGGCGCGGTCGTGGGGTGGTCATGGCGGGAGTCGCTGTGATCCTGATCGCAGGCTGTTCAGGTGGCGGCGGGAACGCCGGCGGGTCGGGGGATCCGTCGTCGAGTGCTCCTCCGCCGCCGAAGCCTGTCACTTTGACGCTGGCGTTGAACAACGGCGCGGCTGACGTGTCGCCCGGGTTACCGGTGATCGCCACCGCGGCGGACGGGAAGCTGACCGAGGTCAAGCTGACGAACCCCGAGGGCAAGGTCGTCGAGGGGAAGATGAACCCCGAGTCGACGCAGTGGACGAACACCGAGCCGCTCGGGTACTCGAAGACGTACAAGCTGAGCGCCACGGCGACCGGTGAGGACGGCAAGCCGGAGACCAAGGAGTCGACCTTCACCACGGTGAAGCCGCGGACGCTGACCTACGTGTCGACGAACCCGCAGGACGGCACCACGATCGGTGTGGGCCAGCCGCTCGCCTTCTACTTCGACGAGCCGGTGGCCGACAAGGTCGCGGCCGAGAAGATGCTCGAGATCACCACCGAGCCCAAGGTCGAGGGCGCCTTCTACTGGTTCAACAAGAAGGAGGTGCACTGGCGGCCGCAGGAGTTCTGGAAGCCGGGCACCAAGATCACGATGAACATCAAGGTCTACGGCAAGCACATCGGTGACGGCATCTACGGCCAGGAAGACCGCACGATCACGACCACGGTCGGCGACTCGGTGATCTACGAGGCGGACGGTCAGACGCACCAGGTCAACGTCAAGGTCAACGGCCAGGTCGTGCGGACCATGCCGACCTCGATGGGCAAGCCGGCCGACGCCACCCCCATCGGCACGTACGTGCTGATGGAGAAGCACGACCACATGATCATGGACTCGACCACGTACGGCCTGGCGCTGGAGAACGGCGGCTACAAGACGCCGGTCGACTGGGCGTACCGGATGTCGAACAGCGGCATCTTCTTCCACAGCGCGCCGTGGTCCATCGGCGACCAAGGCAACCGCAACGTGAGCCACGGCTGCCTCAACCTGTCGCCCGCGAACGCCAAGTGGGTCATCGACAACAGCAAGCAGGGCGACGTGGTCGTCGTCACCAACTCCGGTGGCCCGCCGCTGGAGCCGTGGGACGGCTTCGGCGACTGGCAGGTGCCGTGGGCGCAGTGGGTGCAGGGCAACCGCTAGTTGTGATGTCCAGGGGGGTTGGTCGGCCGGGTGATGGGTGGCTGGCCTCCGAGGGCGGAGTGGGCTCGGTGGTGATTGTAGAAATGGATCCAGCCGGGCAGGGCGGTTCGGCGTTCGGTT
>NZ_JBSGXZ010000053.1:0-54325 GCF_053610285.1 Lentzea sp. NPDC054927 | reverse complement strand
GCGCCCCGCATTGGGGTTATACCAGCCCCCCGTGTCGGAAACCCCGGGGCCCCCACCCTCCTCAACCGCCGGTGCCGGGGGGCGTCACTCCCCCCCCCCGCCCACGAGACCAGCAAGCTCCATGAATGCCGAGGTCCCCATCTACCCGCATGCGGCGCGGGTAGATGGGGACCTCGGTCTTTTGTTGCCAGGAAGGTCTTTTGGCTGTGAACAACCGGAGTGGACAGTGGTCAGGCGGTTGCGGCCGGTCGCGAGTGAGCGTCCGCTAACTGGGACGGCGGTCGCGTGACCAGCAAAAACAGTCGGTTACCCAGTGGATCCACTGTCAACACATGAATGTCGCGCAACTCTCATCAGCCTGGCTGATGTTGAACGTTCGGTTACGCTAACCCGGCTGTAACGAAGCCTGACGTCCGCTGCAATGTCGCTCAGCGCTGGGAAATCGTTACGCTTCCATGACCTAGATCACCCATTGGCGGGTGTCCCTGGGTTTCGCGGCTGTTAAAGTCGCGTCAACACGCGGGCCATCGTCGTCCCGTGCTCCCACCTGTTGGTTCGAGGTCTGAGCACGAGGACTTTGTTCTTTAGCGAGGACGACGAAGGAGGTCTGCGCAGTGATCTTCTCCGCCATCCCCGGCCCCCAGGGTCTCTACGACCCCAAGGATGAGCGCGACGCGTGCGGCGTCGCCATGGTGGCCGACATCCAGGGCAGGCGTTCCCACGGCATCGTTGTCGATGCCCTTACCGCGCTTGCCAACCTGGAGCATCGCGGCGCCGCCGGCGCCGAGCCCACCTCGGGCGACGGTGCTGGCATCCTGCTTCAGCTGCCGGACGAGTTCCTGCGTGCTGTCGCCGCGTTCGACCTCCCGGAACGCGGTCATTACGCGGCGGGAATCGCATTCCTGCCGTTTGAGTCCGAAGAACGCGCTGACGCAATGCAGCAGATCGAACGCATTGCCGAAGAGGAGAACCTCGTTGTTCTCGGCTGGCGTGATGTTCCGGTCGACCCGGAGAAGGCGAACGTCGGACCGACGGCCCTTTCCGTCGCGCCGCATTTCGCACAGCTGTTCGTGAAGGGCACCCGCGACGAGGCCGGTGTCGCACTGGACCGCCTGGCTTTCTGCCTGCGCAAGCGGGTCGAGCACGAGGGCAGCGTCTACTTCCCGTCGCTGTCCGCGCGCACGATCGTCTACAAGGGAATGCTGACGACCGAGCAGCTGCCGGCGTTCTTCCCGGACCTGCACGACGAGCGCCTCTACACGGCGATCGCGTTGGTGCACAGCCGGTTCTCCACGAACACCTTCCCGTCGTGGCCGCTCGCGCACCCGTTCCGGTTCGTCGCGCACAACGGTGAGATCAACACCGTCCGCGGCAACCGCAACCGCATGCGTGCCCGCGAAGCGTTGCTGGACAGCGATCTCATTCCCGGTGACCTCGCCAGGCTGTTCCCGATCTGCAACCCGGACGGCTCGGACTCGGCGTCGTTCGACGAGGTGCTGGAGCTGCTGCACCTCGGTGGCCGCAGCCTGCCGCACGCGGTGCTGATGATGATCCCGGAGGCGTGGGAGAACCACGCCACGATGGACCCGAAGCGCCGTGCGTTCTACCAGTTCCACGCGTCGCTGATGGAGCCGTGGGACGGCCCGGCCTGCGTCACGTTCACCGACGGCGAGCTCGTCGGCGCGGTGCTCGACCGCAACGGCCTGCGTCCCGCCCGCTGGTGGCAGACCGCGGACGGCCGCGTCGTGCTGGCGTCCGAGACCGGTGTGCTCGACGTGCCGTCCGACCAGGTGGTCGCGAAGGGCCGCCTGCAGCCCGGCCGCATGTTCCTGGTGGACACGACCCAGGGTCGCATCGTCGACGACGAGGAGTTCAAGTCGGGGCTGGCCTCGGAGTCGCCCTACGACGAGTGGCTGCACGCCGGCCTGCTCGACCTCGCCGACCTCTCGGACCGCGAGCACGTGGTGCAGAGCCACGAGTCCGTGGTGCGCCGCCAGCTCACCTTCGGCTACACCGAGGAGGAGCTGCGGATCCTGCTCACGCCCATGTCGATCATGGGTATGGAGCCGCTGGCCTCGATGGGCACGGACACCCCGGTCGCGGCGCTCAGCCAGCGCTCCCGGTTGCTCTACGACTACTTCGTGCAGAACTTCGCACAGGTCACGAACCCGCCGCTGGACGCGATCCGCGAAGAGATCGTCACGTCCGTCAAGCGCGTGATGGGCCCCGAGCAGAACCTGCTCGACCCCGGCCCGGTCTCGTGCCGCCACGTGACGCTGGACTACCCGGTCATCGACAACGACGAGCTCGCCAAGCTCATCCACATCAACGACGACGGCGACCTGCCGGGCTTCGCCTGCACCGTCCTGTCCGGACTGTACGAAGTGGACGGCGGTGGCGAGGCGCTCGCGGCGGCGATCGAGCGCGTGCGTCGCGAGGCGTCGGAGGCCATCGCGAACGGTGCTCGCACGCTGGTGCTGAGCGACCGCGACTCCGACCACCGGATGGCGCCGATCCCGTCGTTGCTGCTGGTCTCCTCGGTGCACCACCACCTGGTGCGCACCAAGGAACGCCTGCGCGTCGCCCTCGTCGTCGAGTCCGGTGACTGCCGCGAGGTCCACCACGTCGCCGCGCTGCTGAGCTACGGCGCCGCCGCGGTGAACCCGTACCTCGCGTTCGAGACGATCGAGGACCTGATCGGCCAGGGCGCCATCACCGGCGTGCGGGCCCACAAGGCGATCCGCAACTACGTCAAGGCGCTCGTCAAGGGCGTCCTGAAGATCATGTCGAAGATGGGCATCTCGACCGTCGGCGCCTACACCGCGGCGCAGATCTTCGAGGCGGTCGGCCTGTCGAACGACCTGCTGGACGAGTACTTCAGCGGCACCCAGTCCAAGCTCGGCGGCGTCGGCCTCGACGTGCTGGCCGAGGAAGTGGCGCTGCGCCACCGCCGTGCGTTCCCGGACAACCCCACCGACCGCGCGCACCGCAGGCTCGAGGTCGGCGGCGAGTACTCGTACCGCCGGGAGGGCGAGCTGCACCTGTTCACGCCGGAGACGGTGTTCCTGTTGCAGCACGCCACGAAGACACGCAAGGAGGACGTCTTCCGCCAGTACACGGCGGAGGTCGAGCGCATCTCGCGGCAGGGTGGCACGTTGCGAGGGCTGTTCAAGTTCCGCACCGAGGGCCGCACGCCGATCCCGATCGACGAGGTCGAGCCGGTCAGCTCGATCGTCAAGCGCTTCAACACCGGTGCCATGTCGTACGGCTCGATCTCGGCAGAGGCGCACGAAACCCTTGCCATCGCGATGAACCGCCTCGGCGGCCGGTCGAACAGCGGTGAGGGCGGCGAGGACCGCGAGCGGTTGTACGACCCGGAGCGGCGTTCCGCGGTCAAGCAGGTCGCGAGTGGACGGTTCGGCGTCACCAGCGAGTACCTCGTGAACTCCACGGACATCCAGATCAAGATGGCGCAGGGCGCGAAGCCCGGCGAGGGCGGCCAGCTGCCCGGCTTCAAGGTCTACCCGTGGATCGCGCGCACCCGGCACTCCACGCCGGGCGTCGGTCTCATCTCGCCGCCGCCGCACCACGACATCTACTCGATCGAGGATCTGGCGCAACTCATCCACGATCTTAAAAACGCGAACGAGCAGGCACGGGTTCACGTGAAGCTCGTCTCGTCGATCGGCGTGGGCACGGTCGCGGCCGGTGTGGCCAAGGCCCACGCGGACGTCGTGCTGATCTCGGGCTACGACGGCGGCACGGGTGCTTCGCCGATGAACTCGCTGAAGCACGCGGGAACGCCGTGGGAGATCGGCCTCGCCGAGACCCAGCAGACGTTGCTGCTCAACGGTCTGCGCGATCGCATCACCGTCCAGGTCGACGGCGCGTTGCGCACCGGCCGTGACGTGGTGGTGGCTGCTCTGCTCGGCGCGGAGGAGTTCGGCTTCGCCACGGCACCGTTGATCGTCGCGGGCTGCGTGATGATGCGCGTCTGCCACCTGGACACGTGCCCGGTCGGCGTCGCCACCCAGAACCCCGACCTGCGCGCCCGCTACACCGGTCAGGCCGACCACGTCGTGAACTTCTTCGAGTTCATCGCGCAGGAGGCCAGGGAACTGCTGGCGGAGCTCGGGTTCCGCACGATCGACGAGGCCGTCGGGCACGCTGAGCTGCTCGACAAGGACGAGGCGATCGAGCACTGGAAGACCGACGGCCTGAACCTGGACCCGGTGTTCGAGGTGCCGGAAACCCCGTACCCGACCGCGAAGCGCAAGATCCGCGACCAGGACCACGGCCTGGACAAGGCCCTGGACCGCACGCTGATCCAGCTCGCGGAGGCGGCGCTGGAGGACGCGCACCAGGTCAACCTGGAGCTGCCGGTCCGCAACGTCAACCGCACGGTCGGCACGCTGCTCGGCGCCGAGGTCACCCGTCGCTACGGCGGCGAGGGCCTGGAGGACGACACGATCCGGGTGAAACTCACCGGGTCGGCCGGCCAGTCGCTCGGCGCGTTCCTGCCGCGCGGCATCACGCTGGAGATGGTCGGCGACGCGAACGACTACGTCGGCAAGGGCCTGTCCGGCGGGCGGATCATCGTCCGGCCGTTCGAGGACGCGCCGTTCCGGGCAGAGGACCAGGTCATCGCGGGCAACGTGATCGGCTACGGCGCCACGTCCGGCGAGATCTTCCTGCGCGGTCGCGTCGGCGAACGGTTCTGCGTCCGCAACTCCGGCGCGTTGCTGGTGGCGGAGGGCGTGGGCGACCACGCGTTCGAATACATGACCGGTGGCCGGGCAGTGGTGCTCGGGCCGACCGGTCGCAACGTCGCGGCCGGCATGTCCGGCGGCATCGCGTACGTGCTCGACCTGGACCCGTTGTCGGTGAACCAGGAGATGGTCAATCTGCAGCGCCTCAGCGCCGAGGACCTGCGTTGGCTCAAGGACGCCGTCACCAAGCACCACGAGCACACCGGCTCTGCCGTCGCTGCTTCACTGCTCGGTGACTGGACTCGGCGAGCCGGTGCGTTCACGAAGGTCATGCCCGGCGACTACCAGCGCGTTCTCGAGGCCATGCGCCTCGCCCGCGCCGAGGGCCGGGACGTTGACGCGGCTGTCATGGAGGCGTCCCGTGGCTGATCCACAGGGTTTTATGAAGCACACCCGCTCCGACGCGCCGAAGCGTCCGAAGCCGGAACGGTTGCAGGACTGGAACGAGGTCTACCTCCACGAGGAGCCGGCCGAGCGCAACAAGGCCGTCCGCACGCAGGCCACGCGGTGCATGGACTGCGGCATTCCCTTCTGCCACAGCGGAACCGCGGGTTGCCCGCTCGGGAACCTGATCCCGGAGTGGAACGACCTGGTGCGCCGCGGCGACTGGGAGCTCGCCTCGGACCGTCTGCACGCCACCAACAACTTCCCGGAGTTCACGGGTCGTCTGTGCCCGGCGCCGTGTGAGGCAGCCTGCGTGCTGTCGATCTCGCACGACGCCGGTGGTGCCGTCGCGATCAAGCGGGTCGAAGAGACCATCGCGGACATGTCGTGGGAGAACGGCTACGTCCAGCCCGCTCAGGCGACCGTGTCGTCGGGCAAGCGCGTCGCGGTCGTCGGTTCCGGTCCCGCCGGACTGGCCGCCGCGCAGCAGCTGACCCGGGCCGGCCACGAAGTCGTGGTGTACGAACGGGACGACCGTCTCGGCGGGCTGCTGCGGTACGGCATCCCCGAGTTCAAGATGGAGAAGAAGGTCCTCGATCGGCGGCTGTCGCAGCTTCGCCGTGAGGGCACCAAGTTCGTGACCGGCTGCGAGGTCGGCGTCGACATCACGGTCGAACAGCTGCGCGCCGAGTTCGACGCGGTCGTGCTGGCCGTCGGTGCCCTGCGCGGCCGTGACGACAAGACGACTCCGGGACGTGAACTGAAGGGCGTGCACCTCGCGATGGACCACCTGGTCCCCGCGAACCGCGCCGTCGAGGGCGACGGCCCGTCCGCGATCTCGGCCGAGGGCAAGCACGTCATCGTCATCGGCGGCGGCGACACGGGCGCCGACTGCTACGGCACCGCGACCCGCCAGGGCGCGCTGTCCGTGACGCAGCTCGACCAGTACCCGATGCCGCCTTCTGTCCGCGACGACGACCGCTCGCCGTGGCCGGTGTGGCCGCACATCCTGCGCACCTACCCGGCACACGAAGAGGCAGGTGAGCGCCGCTTCACCGTGGCGGTCCGCCGCTTCGTGGGCGACGACGACGGCCACGTGCGCTTCATCGAACTGCAGCAGGTGCGCGTCGAGAAGGACTCGTCCGGCCGCCGTTCCGTGGTGCCGTTGTCCGACGAGGTCGAAATGCTGCCCGCGGACATGGTGCTGCTGGCGATCGGCTTCGAGGGCGTCGAGCACATGCGACTTCTCGACGATCTGGGCATTTCTCTCTCGCAGCGCGGCACGATCTCGTGCGGCTCCGACTGGCAGACGACCGCGCCCGGCGTGTTCGTCTGCGGCGACGCACACCGCGGTGCTTCGCTCGTGGTGTGGGCGATCGCTGAGGGACGGTCCGTGGCCAACGCCGTGGACAGCTTCCTCACGGGTTCCTCGAACCTGCCGTCGCCGGTGATTCCGAACCAGCTTCCGCTCGCTGTGGTGTGACAACGGGGTCAGATCAGTGGAGAGCAGCATGACGCCCCGCGCGACAACGGAGTCGCGCGGGGCGTTCGCCTTTCCGTAGCGTGTTCCGGATGCGCGACGACGACGTGGGTTGGCCGTACGTGGGTGGCAGCGGCGTGTTCCACGACAAAGGATGGGCCTGGGTCGGCAGCACGTGGCGGGATCGGTACGTCACGGGGCCGGCCGGTTGGGTTGTCGTCTCGCCCGCGAACTTCCCGCTCCTGCGCGGCCACATGGGGCTCGCCTTCTGCAACGGCCGCCGCCGCGAGTACCGGCAGTACCTGGTCGAGGAGGCCGTGCCCGCCTTCTGGCGGATGGTCGAGGACAAGTTCGGCATCAAGCGCTAGGCGTGCACGAGTCCCAGCCGACCCGGCGGCACACCGCCCGCACCGGCTCGTACAGCGAGTCGTCCACCTTCGCGTATCCCCACGCCGTGGCGTCCCCGACCGGGCACTCACCCTGGCAGAACCCGTTGGCGCGCAGATAATCCGCCGTCGCCTTCGTCTGCAGAGCCGAGACGATCCGCTGCCGCAGCGGTTCCGGCAGATCGTCCGCCACCGCGAGCGGCGCGCCGGGGATCGGGCCCGACGTCCAGATCTTCGTCAGCTGGCCGGGCTGGATCTGGCCGCGTTCGACGAGGTGCCGGTCGACCATCTCGTCGAACGCGAAGCCCGCGTCGCACTGCTTGTTGGCGACGGCGAGCACGGTGGCCTCGTGGCCGGTGGTGAACACCGGCACGGTGTCGCGCAAGGGATCCAGGCCGAGCTCTCGCAGTGCCGCGCTCGGGTAGAGGTAGCCGGACGTGGACACGCGGTCGGCGTAGCAGACCTTGCGGCCGCGCAGGTCAGCCAGCGAGGCGATGCCCGACTCGGCGTGGGTGAAGCCGAAGCCGCGGTAGGACGGCGCGGCGCCCTTTTCCTTCACCTGCGCGGAGACCGGGTGATGCGGGCGCCTCGTTCGCGGGCCACCACGTAGGACTGCGGGCCGAACGCGCCGATGTCGATCGAGCCGTCGCGCATGCCGTTGATGAGCGCTTCGTAGGTGGTCGGTTCCTGCACGCGGATTTCCACGCCGGTTTCGCGGCGCAGCATGTTCACGATCGGCAGGAACGTCTGCTGGGTCGTGATCGAGCTGGCGGTGGGAATGCCGCTGAACATCAGGGTTTCCGGTGCGGACGCGGCCTCGAGGGGCGGCGGTGAGCACGCGGCGAGCAGCAACAGCAAGATCAGGCGTTTCATCGCTGGTCTCCTAACGGGCGCAGGTGTCGCGGTAGGCCAGGGCCGGGAGGTACTGCTGCCATTCGAGGGGGCTGAGGCCGCCGCCGGCGACGGCGCAGGCGCGGGACACGGCGTCGTCGAGCAACGCCATGTCCCACAGGACGGTGGTGCCGTCCGAGCCCGCGGTGGCCAGCACGGTGCCGTTGGGGGCGAAGGCGGCGGAGTTCACGGTCATGCGGTGGCCGTCGAGCTGGCGGCCTACCTGGCGTGGCTGGTTCGGGTCGGTGATGTCCCAGACGAGTGTGCTGCCGGTGGACGTGCCGGCGGCCAGTTTGGTGCCGTCCTGGCTGAACGCCAGCGCGGTGACCTGTTTGTTCTGGCCCAGCGGCTGGCCGATCGGGAGCGGGTGGCCGGGGTCGGCGATGTTCCAGAGGATCGTCGTGCCGTCGGTGCTGCCCGCGGCGAGCACCTTGCCGTCGAACGAGAACGCGGCCGCGCTGATGCTGTTGTTGTGGCCGGCCAACGGTTTCCCGATCGGCTTGCGGGTCGCGATGTCCCACAGCACGACCGTGTTGTCGGAGCCGGCGGTGGCGTCCATGGTGCCGTGCAAGGCCAACGAGTACAGCCGCGAGGTCGCGGTTGCTTCGCTGATCCTGCGCGGCTGCTGCGGATAGCCGACGTCCCAGCGGATCTGCCGGTTGTCGGAGCCGGTGGTGACGAGTGTGTTGCCGTCCTCGAACGCCACGGACTTCACCAGCATGCCGTGCCCGGTCAGCGGCAAGCCGATCCGCCGCGGCCGGTCGGCCATCTCCCACACGATCGCCGGGCCGTGCGCGCTGCCCGTCACGAGCCGCAGCCCGTCCGGGGAGAACGCGAGCGACGACACCGCACTTCGTTGTCCCACCAACGGATCGCCGAGCTGCCGCGGCTGCGACGGCGAGCTGATGTCCCACAGCACCGTGGTCGCGTCGTGGCTTCCGGCGGCCAGCACCGGCGAGGTGGGGGAGAACGCGACCGACGAGACGACTCCGCTGTGGCCGGGGATCCGGGTGTGCGTCCGGTCGGCGAGCCGGAACAACGTCGTCACGCCGTCCGAACCGCCGGTGGCCAGCAGCGTGCCGTCGCCGTTGAACGCCACCGCCGTCACCGCCTTGCGGACGTTGTCGGTCAGCGGCTCGCTCGCGACCGGGTGCGAGGGATCGGTGATGTCCCACACCACCACGGTTCCGTCGTGGCTGCCGGTCGCGATCTTCGACCCGGCGAACGCCACGGACGACACCCCGACGCCCTGGCGCTTGAACGGCTCACCGAGCGGCGTCGGCCAGAGCACGACCGACCACAACGCCGTGGTGCCGTCCGAGCGGCCGATCGCGAGCAGTGTTCCGGTGCGGTCGAACGCCACCGAGGTCACCGGCGGGCCGGGCGGCAGACGGTGCTGCCGTGACGACTTCCCGGTGCCCTGCACCAGCACCGAGCCGTCCGAACTGCCGACGGCCGCGATGTCGGTGGACAGCGCCACCGACGTGATCGCCGCGCCGCTGCCGGTCCAGCGGGTCAGCCGGCGCGGTTTGTCGGTGAGGTCCCACAGACTCGCTGTGCCGTCCGTGCTGCCGACGACGGCCGTGTGCCCGCTGGGGCCGAACGCGACGGCGGACACGGTCTCGCCGAACGAACCGCCGTACCGCGTGGTGAGCAACGTGTTGACCAGCTCTGTGTTCGTGTCCGAGCTCGGGGCCAACTCGTGCGCGGCCATCCCGAGGCGTAACGCGAGCTGTGGTGAGGAGTTGCGCGCGACCTGGGCCTGCGCGACGAGTGCGCGCGCTGTCGCCGTGTCACGTTCGATGCTGGCCGTGTGCCACTGGATCGCCGCAAGTCCTGCCGCGCCAACAGCAGCCGCGAGGAACACCGCCAGCCAGCTGACCGTGCGGCGGCGTTCGCGACGGCGTTGTCCTTGCAGCGCACGGATCCGCACGCGGCTCGTGGCGAGGTACCTGCGGGCGTCCGGAGTGAGGTCGTCGTCGCACACCAGCGGTTCGATGGCGGCGAACGTGTCCTCGTTGAGCAGCAGGTGATCCGCGCTCGCGCCCTCGATCCACTGCGATGCGTCCAGCTCGACCGATTGGGCCGCGCGCAGGCCGATCTGCCGTTCGTCGATCGCGCTGCGCAGCGGCCGCCACTCGGTGAACAACGCCTCGTGCGCCACCCCGATCCAGCGGCCCTGCTTGTCGCCGCTCGCGGTGAGCAGGCGGTGCCGGACGAACACCTCCAGCGCCTTCTGCGCGGTCTCGTCGACCTGGGCGAGGTTGACGCGTTTGCGGGTCGGCCTGCCGGTGAGGTCGAGCGTGGCCAGCGCCGCGAGCCGGGAGAGCAGTTCGTCCCTGCACAGACCGGTTTCCGAGACGGCGCTGTCGAGCACGTCGTCGGCGTGCCGGGCGAGTGCGCCGTGCACGCCACCGAGATTCTCGTACCGCTCGCTGGACAACGTGCCGCCGCGTGGCACGTTCATCGCGAGGTGCTGCAACGTGAACGCGAGCAACGGCAACGCTTCGCCGCTCGCGGTGTCCTCGACGAGCTGCGCGACGAGCTCCGGGTGGACCTTGAGCCCCGCCACCTTCGCCGGTCCGGTGATCACGACGTTCAGCACCTCGCGCGCGAGCGGTGCCAGCACGTAGCTGCCAATGTGCACACCGCCCAGCTCCGGCAACGCCCGCAGGTCGTCGAGGAACTCCGACCGCAGCGTGGCGATCACCCGCACGCTGTCGCCGAGCCCTTCGCGCAGCAGGTTCGCCAGCACCTGGCGGTCTTTCTCGCCGGCCCGCGTGAAGAGTTCCTCCGCCTGGTCGATGGTGATCAGCAGCCTGCGGTCCTCGTCGACCAGCTCCTGCGCGACGCCGTGCAGCCCGTCGAGCACGAGCCGGTCCCGCGCCTCCTGCAGCGACCAGTCGTGCCCGGCGCGTTCGGCGGTCTTGCGTACCGCGCGGGACAGCGCGTCGAGCGGGTCGTTGCCCGGCAGCCACGGCGGCATCACGAGCCAGCGCGGGTCGTCCGCCAGCTGGGCCAGCAGGCCTGCCCTGACCAGCGACGACTTGCCGCATCCCGACGGTCCGACGACGGTCAGCAGGCCCGGGCCGCGGCGCACCTTGCGGGCCAGCGCGCGGGTTTCCTGGTCGCGGCCGAAGAACACGGCGCTCAGGGACGTGGTGAACGCGTCCAGTCCGGGGAACGGTTCCTGGTCCTTCGCGAGCTTGCGGCCACCGGCGTCGAACTGCCGCAGCGCCTTCTCCAGGTGCTCCCGCGCGGTGCGGTGCGGGATGTGGTTCAGGTGCCCGATCAACGGGTGGATGACGCCTTCCGTCTGCACCGGCAGCAGCAGGCAGCCCAGGGCGTCCGCGATGGCCACCTCGGCCGTGCACCAGCTCGACGCGATCGACGCCGAGCTGACGACGCAGACCACGGCGTCCGCCTTGCGCAGCTCGTCGTGCAGGCGTTCCCGCCAGGCCTCGCCGACCTGGATTCCGTCCTCGGGATGAACTTCCAGGAAAGCTTCGTGGTCGTGGTCGTGGTCGAGCCAGTCACGGACCTGTGTCGCGAGCGCCACATCCGGCGTCGCGTGGCTGATGAAAACCCTCGCCACGACGGCCTCCTTTGGCATTCGGTCACCGATTGTGCAGATCCGGCAGGGATCGGGGACCGGTTGTCCACTTATTGGCACATCTCCAACGCGCGAAGGTCACTCGCTGCATACGTACGTTTCCGTGAAACCGGAATTTCTTTCGGGTGAACCTGGCGCTGGATACGGGCGAACTACGTCTCGTATATCGCGAAGGTTGTCCAGTTCGGGCGAAACTGATAGTCGTAGATCAACTCGGTTGGGGGAGGTGAGCATGCGCAGCGTTCTGCTGGCCGTCGTCATCGCCCTGTGCGCCGTGCTCGCCCCGGCCGTCACGCCCGTGTCGATCGGCGCGCCGCCGCCGAAGTCGAAGACCTCCGTGCCCAAGGAGGAAGCGCCCCGCGAGGAGCGTGAAACGAGCCGGCTGCGCCTGAAGGTCGCCGCCGTCGAGCGGGTGTCCAAGCTGACCAGGCCGTCCGCGGTGATGGCGCTCGTTCCCCGCCTTGTGGCCGAAGTTGTGCTCGTGTCCGCCGCTGAACCGATAGCGGTTTGGCGCACACCCCCTGCGCTGCAGGTGTTTCGACACTGATCGGTCCCCACTTCCCGATCAAACCGAACACTTTTCCTTAGCAGTGAGGGATTCCCATGGACTTCCATCGCTTTGTTCAGCATGCCCGCGCACACGCCAAGTCGCGTTCCCGTGCGGCAGGCCAACGTCTTGCGGCCGGTCAGCAGCCCACGACGATGTTCATCACGTGCGCCGATTCGCGCATCGTGACGGCCGAGATCACCGGTGCCGAACCGGGTTCGCTCTTCGAACTGCGCACCGCCGGCAACGTCATCCCGCCGTACTCGCTGACCGCGCCGTCCAGCGAGATGGCCACGATCGAGTTCGCGGTGCTGCAGCTCGGGGTCAGCGAGATCGTCGTCTGCGGCCACTCGCACTGCGGTGCGGTCGCGGGGTTGAACGGCGCCGCGATCGACCACCTGCCCGCGATGCGCGGCTGGTTGCGGCCACGGCAGAGGCCGAGGAAGTCGGACGATCCGGGGATGCGCGCGGAGGGGCAGGACCACGTCCGGGCGCAGCTGCGGATCCTGCTGGAGTACCCGTTCGTCGCTCAGCGCGTGGCGGAAGGTTCGTTGCGCGTGCACGGCTGGTTCTACGACATCGAGACCGGTGAGGTCTCCGCCTGCGCCGAGCACGCTTTCCTTCCGCTGTAAGGGTTTTTCGTGATGAAGAAGTATTGGGCCGATCTCGGCGCATCGGTCGTCGTGTTCCTCGTGGCGCTGCCGCTGTGTGTTGGTGTGGCGGTGGCGTCCGGGGTGCCGGCCGAGCTCGGCATCGTGACCGGCGTGGTCGGCGGCATCGTCGTCGGCCTCCTGCCGGGCAGCACGATGCAGGTGAGCGGGCCGGCCGCCGGGTTGACGGTGCTCGTGGCGGATGCCGTGGGCAAACACGGGATCCAGGCCCTGGGCGTGATCGTCCTGGGCGCTGGTCTGCTGCAGATCTTGCTGGGCTTAGCCAAGGGCGGACGGTGGTTCCGCGCGATCTCGCCGTCCGTGGTGCAGGGCATGCTCGCTGGCATCGGATTGGTGCTGGTGTTCGGGCAGCTGAAGCATCTGGTGGTCTCGCCGGTGGCGTTGGCTCTCGGCTTGCTGACCGTCGTGATCATGCTGCTGTGGCAACGAACTCCGCTGCGCGTCGTGCCGGGCGTGTTGGTGGGCGTGGTCGTCTGCACCGCGCTGGCCTCGGTTTTCGCCTCGCCGGTGGACCGGATCTCCGTCGGCACGCTGTCCGCGGACGTCCACCTGCCGAACTTCTCGTTGCTGGACACCGGAGTCATCGGCACCGCGGTGGTGTTCGCGCTCGTCGCGTCGGCGGAGAGCATGTTCAGCGCCGCCGCCGTCGACCGCATGCACGACGCGCCGCGCACGCGCTACAACCGCGAACTGGTCGCGCAGGGCGTGGGCAACACGATCTGCGGCCTGCTCGGCGCCTTGCCCATGACGGCGGTGATCGTGCGCAGTGCGGCCAACGTGTCGGCCGGCGCGCGCACTCGGGTTTCGCGGGTGCTGCACGGTGTTTGGCTGCTGCTGTTCGTGGTGCTGCTGCCGGGTTTGCTGACGCTGATCCCGGTGGCCGTGCTGGCCGCAGTGCTGGTGCACGCCGGGTGGAAGCTGCTCGGACTGCGCGAGGTGGTCACGTTGTGGCGCACGGACAAGCCTGAGGCCTTCATCCTGGTCCTGACCGCAGGGCTCGTCGTGGCCACGGATCTGCTGACCGGCACGCTGGTCGGGCTGCTGGCCGCGGTGGTCAAGACGGCCTGGGACGTGTCGCGGCTGTCGGTGGTGATGACGCCGGACGGGGTCGCGCTGCGCGGCAACGCGACCTTCCTGCGGCTGCCCCGGTTGCTGGACGCGCTGGATCGAGTCGACCGGGAGCACGTCCGGATGGATCTGAGCGGGGTTCGGCACCTCGACCAGGCCTGCGGGCAGGCCATCGACCAGTGGGTGGACGAGTCGCGCCGGGCGGGCAGGACCGTCGAGCTGGTGGGCAGGTAGCGAACGGCGCCGCGGCCGTGGGGGTCGCGGCCGCGGCGCCTCCATTCAGTTGGCCTGAGTGGTGTGACCGCCGACCTTCACTGTGTCTTCCGACGCTCAGCAGGGCCTCTCGCGGGCGGCTGACCGTCGAGATATGGGGCAAAGGCCGGCGGTCCCAGCTCTAGTGGCTCGTGAACTGCCCGCGAACGGCTCCACCGGGGAACGCCGCCGTGTGCACGTTCGAGTAGAAGTCCTTCGGCGCCTTCTTCAGCGCGTCGAGCGCGGCCTTGTCGACCCCGCCGACCGTGCCGGACACCGCGAAGACGCCGTTCGGGACGGCAGTGCCGAAGAACGTGATCTTCACCGGGCCGTTGACGCCCTTGGCGCCCTGGTGGACGTGGCCGAGCGTCGGGGCGTCGATGTTCACCCACGCCAGCGAGAAGTCCACGTCAGCGCCACGCGGCTGCACGAACGTCACGGCCTGGCCGTCCGGGTCGCCGACCTTCGGGCCGCCCGCGACCGGCACTTCCTGGGCGCCGTTGGAGAACGCGCGGAGCTTGCCGCCCTTGATGATGTCGAGCGGGTTGACCTGCTTGCCGAGCGGCTTGAGCTGGGCGCGGACGGCGCCGCCCGGCCGGTCGGTGCTGTGCAGGTTGACGTAGAAGCCTGCCGGGTTCTTGCGGATGTCGTCGGCGAGCTTCGGGTCGATCACGGTCTGGCCGGCCGCCGCGGACAGCGTTTCCGGCATCGGGGTGGTGAAGAGGTTGACCTTCACCGGGCCGTTCTGGCCGGCCGCGCCCTGGTGGATGTGGCCGAGGGTGAGCTGGGCCGTCTTCTTCCACTCGACCGCGAACGTCACGCGGTCGCCGCGGACCTCGACCAGCGCTTTGGCTGAACCGTCCGCGTCGCCCACGGCGGGGCCGCCGGGGGTGGGGACCTCCTGCTTGCCGTCCAGGTCGGCCGAGAAGAACATCGGCTTGCCCTTGACCGGGGCGGGAGCGGGCTGGGTAGGCGATGGCGCGGGGTTGGTGGGCGCGGGGTTGTGACCGCCGTGCTCACCGCCGTGACCAGCGGCCTTCGTGGCGGTCGGCTTGTCCGCGGAGCCACCCGCGTCGATGTTCAGGGTGGGGCCGTCCGGGGTGAAGTTCTGGAACGCGGAGCCGCCGTTCTTGACGACCACGCGGACCTCGATCGGTCCCTTGCCGGGCTTCACGGTGAACGTGCGCGACTCGCCCTTCTTCGCGCCGTCCAGACAACGGCCTTCCAGGACGTCCGCGGCGCAGAACGTGGCCTCGTAGCCGGCCTGGTTGGTGATCTTCACGGTCACGGCGTCCTGGGCAGCGGACGCCGGCGTCACAACACCCAGCGCGGCCGCGGCGCCCAGAAGGCATGCGGCAGCGACAGTTTTGTTGGCAGACATGGGATTTGCTCCAAGGCTCCTCAGTGGGAGTCGGGGGGTCTGGCGGACCCGACGCCACCAACACGGATGCCGATCAGATTCGGTTCAACAAGTTCGTTAGTGAACCGAACGACGTCTCGTTACGTGTCGACGTCGGAACAGGGACGACCACTTTGGAGACGAAGATGCGTGCACGTATGGGGATTCTGTTGCTTCCGGTGTTGCTCGCGGGCCTCGCTGCCTGCGGAAACGAGGCGCCGCAACAGAACTCGCAGCAGGAGGTACCGGTCAAGGCCGAGGTGAAGATCGCGCAGACCGATCTCGGGCCGATCCTGGTCGACCAAATGGGACGGACGCTCTACGCATTCACCAAGGATGAAAACAAGTCCAGCGCGTGCGACGCCGACTGCATCGCTGTCTGGCCCGCTCTCACCGCACAGTCCAAAGTGGATGCCAAGGACGGTGCCGACACGAGCCTGGTCTCGCAGATCGACGAGAGCTCGCAGGCCGTGTACGGAAAGTGGCCGCTCTATTACTACGTGGGAGACCAGGTTCCCGGTGACCTGAACGGTCAGGGTGTCGACGACGAGTGGTTCGCGATCGCCCCGGACGGCAAACTGGTCAAGAAGAGCTGATGAACACTGGGCCGTTCGGGTGTATCCGGCTAACGGTCCCATGAGATGTGTCGACCCAGAAGATGAGCCAGTAGGGGGCGACACATGACCAGCGCAGGTTTTGACGCGAAGTTCCTCGGCACCGCCGCCGGGATCCCGGTGCTGACCGAGTCGGGAGCCGACGACGCGGTCGAGCTCGCCGGCTCGACCACCATCGACTACACGCACTTCTCGCTCGCACTGAGCAAGTCGCGCAAGTTCGCGATCTGGGTCGCGTGGAACATCGACGGCGGCGAGATGAAGGCCTTGAGCCGTACCAACATCCCGTTCATCAAGGACCCCAGGATCCCGGCGGAGTTCCAGACCGGCGACGAGCTCTACCGCGACAACAGGCTCGATCGCGGCCACCTCGCGCGCCGCGCCGACCTGTGCTGGGGCCCGAAGGCGGAGGCGCAGAAGGCGAACAAGGACTCGTTCTTCTTCACGAACATCACGCCGCAGATGGACGACTTCAACCAGAGCACGAAGGAAGGGCTCTGGGGCCGGCTCGAGGACGCGGTGCTCGCGGACGTCGACGTCGACAACCTGAAGGTCAGCGTCTACGGCGGCCCTGTCTTCAACGTCGACGACAGGGTGTTCCGCAGCGTCCCGATCCCGCGTGAGTTCTACAAGGCGATCGCGTTCGTCGTGGACGGCGAGCTGCGCTGCAGCGCGTTCCTGCTCACGCAGAACCTCGTCCTGGCCGAGGCTCTGGACCTGGACGAGTTCCGCGTGTTCCAGGTGTCGGTGGCCGAGCTGGAGAAGCGCGTGAACTTCACCTTCCCTGCCGAGCTGCACGCGGCCGACACCGCGGCTGTCCAGCTGCTCGACGAGTCCGAGCGCAAGCCGCTGGGGAGCCTCGCCGACATCAAGTGGTGATGCGGACCCCAGGTAGTTCCTGACGGAGTTCCTCCAGCCGGGGCAACGATTCCGGCTGATGCACGACGAGGTGTTCGAGCGTCGGCAGCACGCGCAGGTCGTCCGCGGCCGGCACGCCGAACACCTCCAGCACCAGGATGGTCGGCCACCGCTCCAGCCCCGCCAGTGAGTAGGGCGGGCGGTGGTCGATCGCCAGCTCGCGCAACGCGGGCAGCTGCGGCAACGCGCCCAGCCCGTCGTCGAGCGCCGAGTCGCGGATCTGCAGGCGCCGCACCAGACCGCCGGCCAGTGACGCGAGATCAACGCGGCTGAAGTGCAGGTGCAGCTCGTCGAGGTCCTTCACCGGGGTCAGGTCGATCCGTCCGAGCGGACGGCACCGGCTCAGGTGCAGCTCCTTCAGCGACCGGGACTCCGCAAGTGGCGAGAGGTCGCGCATGACCTCGTTCTGCCACAGCTCCAGCCGGTGCAGCGACGGCATGGCGCCCAGCGGGTCGAGCGGGTTGATGTTGCCGATGCACCGCACGTGCCGCAGCTTCTCCAGGTGCATGATGAACTGGATCCGGTGCCAGCCCCGCACGTCGACCCGCCGGTCGCCGAAGTCCACTTTGGACAGCACGGTCTTGGCGTACTTCTCCGCGTCCGGCGTGTTCCGCCACGCCCGCAGCAGCTCGTCGATGACCATCGCGTGGTCCACCGCGACGAACTCGGCGATCCGCTCCCACGCGCCCTCACCGCCGATGTTGGCCAGCGTCCGAACGATGTACGCGGCCTCGGCCGTGTTGCCGACGGTCTCTGGACCTGGCAGCAGGTCGACCACGAACGAGCCGGCCTCGGACAACGCGTCGGCGTGCGCGAAGCTCTTCGGCGGGATCAGCGCGGCGACGGCCTGGGTGACCTGCGCCCGTGCCGTCTCCGGTTCGATCACGTCGGCCTGGTCGAGGCACGCCAGCGCGAGCAGCCGCAGCTTGTCCCGGCCGCGCTCGTCCTTGCGCGTGTCGTCGTTGCCCGCCAACAGGTCCATCAGCACGCGGGCCCGTTCGCGCGGCCGGGCGTGCGCGACGGCCATCACCACGACGTCGTGCCACTCGTCGAGATGTGCCCTGTCCACCAACAGGTTCAGGTCGCCGGCGTCGACGACCTCCTTGGCCGCCAGGTAGTCGCGGAACGTCCGGTGCACGAACTGCACGCGATCCTGGCTGACCTCGCGCAGCAACCCGGCCCGTTCGAGCAACCGCTGCATCGCGTCGTCCGCGTCGATGTCGTGCGACCGCAGCCCGCGCATCGCGTTCCCGAGCCGGTGCACGGCTTCCTCGCGCGGCACCATCAGCTCCCGGTTGCGCACCAACGAGTACGCGAACCGTTGCAGCAGAACGAGCTGCTCCTCCTTGGAGAACGACGGCAGCGCCAGCCCGCGGTCCTCGTCCCACCGCACCAGCAACAGGTCCAGCGCCGCCTCGTACAGCGACCGCCGATCGCGGGGCAGGTGCATGTTCCGGTCCTGGTGCAACGCGCACAACAACCCGGCCAGCAACGGGCTCGACGCCAGCCGCCGCAGGTCCGGCCGCTTCGCCAGCGTCGCCACCAGCCGTGCCTCGCACTCGGTCAGCCACACCCGCGCGTCCCGGGTCAGCCCCGGCTCGTCGCGTGCGGCGGTGTGCCAGGCCTCCACGAAGTCGCGCACACCCTTGTCGCTCAACGGCAACAGGTCGAACGCGGCGAAGTCGACGTCCTCCAGCCAGTCCTCGGGCACCGCGGCCGGTCGGGTGGTGATCGCGTACCGGGCCTCCGGATACGCGTTCACCAGCTGTTCGAGCCACAACCGCGCCTCGGCCCGCCGCTCCCACACCAGCTCGTCCACGCCGTCGATGAGGACGAGCGCGCGCCCCTCCTTGAGCCGCGCGGTGACCCACCCCGCCGGCTTCTCCTCCTCGATCATCGAGGCGGTCGACGAGATGAACTCCTCCGGCTTCGGCAGCGTCGTGTACTGCCGCAGCGGCACGAAGAACGGCACCAGCCCGAGCCACTCGTTGCCCGAGGTCCGCGTCTCGCCCAGCGCGTTCATCGCGAGCCAGCGCAGGAACGTCGTCTTGCCCGCGCCCGCACCACCCCTGATCAGCACCCGAGTGGTGTCCGCCAGCGCCGACGCCACCGGCAGTCCCGCGCCGGTCAGCTCGTCGGTGTCCCCGACCCGCGCCACCGCCAGCGACACGTACGAGGTGTCGAACGACTGCCGTCGCGGTGCCCGTCCGCGCGACACCCCGAACAGCTCCAGCCCGCCCAGCGAGTGCGCGACCTGGTCGGCATAGCGGTCCTCGAAGTCCCGGTGTGACGAGGTCAGCGCCAGTTGCTGCTGGTCGGCGAGGCGCGCCACGGCGTCCGCGGTCGACCGGCCGATCCGGAACATCTCCACCGCGAGCCGCCGCGCGTACTCAGGTTGCGACCACACGAGTTCCACGACGGCACTGCAGACCCGCATCAGCACCGCGTCGTAGACCGCCGACGCGTGGTCGGACAGGCCCGCCGCCCGCCGGATCTTCTCCGACCTGGACAGCACGTAGGTCCGCAGCGACTCCGGCGTCAGCATCACTCGCAGCGCCTCGTCCTCGCGCAACGGCAGCGCCGCCTCGATGGACTCGCGCACCGCGTCCACGGCGGCCTGCCACTCGTGCTGCTCGACGGTGCTCAGCTCACCGCGGGCCAGCTCGGCGCTCACCCGTTCGACCAGCGGTCCCGGTCTGGTCAGCTCGCGCTGGCGCTTCTTGTTCCTGGCACCCTTGTGCATCACGTCGAAGAGACCGAGCAGCACGCGCTCCAGCACGGTCTCCAGCACCATCAGCAGTCCGGCGGAAAACGGATCGGCCACCCGTCCAGTATCAGCTCGTGATCACCTCGGACGGCCGGACTTCACCAGCTGTTCATGACGGCAGCGAGACCTTCCGGACGTGGCCGATGTCGAACTCCCTGGTGGAGCCGTCCTCGCAGTCCGCGGTCAGCACGCCCTCGAGGTGCTTGGTCGGGATGATCACGTAGGTGTCGATCCTGCGCGGGCCGCTCGCGTACCCGATCTCGACGCGATCGCCGATGACCAGTGCCGACGCCAGGATCATCACCTCCTCGTCGCGCAGGAAGACGTTCTGGTCGCGCAGCATCCGCGCCGCGCTGGCCCGCGGCGTGCCCCGGCCGGCACTCGGCCGTTCCTGCTCGACCAGCCGGATCGCGAGCTGGGTCAGCTCCAGGTCGTCCAGCTCGGCCCGCCACCACCTGTCCTGACGGCGTTCGCCCCGTGCCGAGGCCCGCAACCGTTCCACTCGCTCCACAATGGACTGTTCGCTCGCGTCCATCCCGGTCGGCGCGTACCCGGCCCGGCGCAACGCCGCCAGCGTCTCCGCCATCGGCTGGGCCGACGCCAGCACGGTTGGTGCCAGGAACCGCAGCTTCAGCGACGACAGCCGCTTCGACTTGGCGATCTCCTGCAGCAGCGCCGGATCCTCTGCCCGCACGCAACTCGTCACGTCGCTGACCGTCAGATGTCCGTGCCGTCGCGCCACGTCCTGCACCTGGTACTCGATGACCTGCGGCAACGGCGCCTCCGACACGACACCGAGCCGCCAGAGCACCTCGTCGGCGGACAGGCCGGTGTCCAACGCGCGCCGGATCGACCCGGCGGACAGTCGCCACACCCGTGCCGCGTCGTTGTCCTCCAGGTCCGCCACCAGGTTCAGCGTCGCGCTCAGCGAGGGCGACGGCAGCCCGTTCACGACCGCGGTCATGTCCGTCTGGAACGCGGCCTTCTCCGTGGCCGGCGGCATCAGGTCGGTGGCGGCGGCCTCGACGTCGCCGTTCTTCTGCACCGCCACGCCCAACGGCGTGAGCGCACCGCCGGCCACCAGCCCCAGCGACTCCATCTCGCCGATCACCGCCGCCGTCGCCCGCACGTCGTGCACCGCCGGCCGCGACCACACCAGGTCGGTGACCACCTCGTCCATGTTCACGAAGGCTTCCTGGGCGGAGAACCGCTCCAGCGCCGACTGCCTGAGCGCGAGACCCGCCGCACCGGTGTAGTCGCGCAACGCCGCCCGCGCCTGGTCCGGTTCCGGCCGCCAGTCCATCCGCCGCCACGCCTTGACCAGCGCCGCGAGCCTGCTGCCCGGCTGTGAGTCGAGCCAGTCGTCGGCCTGCTTGGTCGGAAGTAACCGGGCGCGTTCGACCCCGACCAACTGAGCCTCGGCTGCGAGCTCCAGCCACAACCGCAGCACGCCGTCGGCGACCCTGAGAGCTCGTGCGACCCTGCGGATCTCCACCGTCGCCACGCCACCGGTGTAGCGGGCGTCGAAACTGTCCTGTTCGCAGTGCGCGAGCAGCCGCGCCACACCGTCCACAGTGGACATGGCAGCCACGATCGGCGAGGTCGCCGAGGCCTTGCGCCTCAACGGAGCCTTCGGCCGCAACGTCAGCTGCCCGCGCACGGCACCATTCGTCCGCACCGAGTTCACCGCGATGAGCTTCGGCCCGGCCGGCCACGCCAGCGCACGTTCCTTGAGCTGCCCGAAAGCCCGTTCGAAGTCGGCCGCCGAACACCGCAGCTCGGTGCAGACCGTGTCGATCGTCCCCGTGTTGTTCTGCGCCACGATCGCGCCGAGCACGTCGATCGCGCCCTGGTCCAGGGTGTCCTCGACGGCGTGCACCGAGTCGGAGTCGGTGAGCTGCGTCGCGAGGTCCTTCAGCGTCCGCAGATGGCGGTCCGCCACGTCCCGGCGGTGCAGGAGTATCGCGGCCACCTCGTCCGGCTCGAGTTGGTGAAGCCAGGTCGCGAGCGCGTTGATACGGCGGGCCATTCGTCGCATTATGGCCCTGATTGTGTGTCCTCAAACGAATTTTCACGCGCATGGGCGATCGGCCTAGGCTGACTCAGTGACATTCAGCGGTTTCGGCGAGTACGCCATCGACTTCTACGACGGGTTGGTCCTCGACAACTCGAAGGCGTACTGGGACGACAACAAGGAGACGTACCTGCGCGACGTGCGGGCGCCGATGGAGGCCCTGCTCACCGCGCTGGAGAAGGAGTTCGGCGAGGGCAAGGTGTTCCGGCCGTACCGGGACGTGCGGTTCGCCAAGGACAAGACGCCGTACAAGGACCACTGCGGCGCTGTGATCGAGAAGGGCCGCGGCGGCGGCGCGTACTACGTGCAGCTCAGCCCGGAGGGACTGATGGCCGGCGGTGGCTCGTTCCACATGGCCTCCGACCAGCTCGCGCGCTACCGGGCCTCGGTGGGCGCGCACGGCGTCCTGCTGCGCAAGATCGTGGACAAGCTGCTCAAGCAGGGCTGGGACCTCGCCGGCGACGTGATGAAGTCGAAGCCGCGCGGGTTCGACGACGATCACCCGCACCTCGACCTGCTCAAGCACCGGTCGATCTACGTGCGCAAGGTCTGGGAGCCGGACGACGTGCTGCACGAGGCGGGGTGCCTGGACCGGGTGCGCAAGGCGTGGCGGCAGCTCAAGGACTTCAACTCGTGGTGCGAGGACCACGTCGGCTTGAGCGAATCGCCGCGGCGATAGCCCAGCCGAGGCCGATGCCGAGCACGTCCACCAGCGCGTCGAGCACGTCGCCGCTGCGGTGCAGAGGCGTGATGACCTGCTGCAGAACCTCGGAGACGCCTGCGTAGACCACCAGCAGCGGCAAAATGCGAGAAATCTTCGCGTACAGCCCCGTGAACGCCAGCAGTGCGAACAGCAGCGTGTGGATGACCTTGTCCGTACCGGGCGGTGCGGTGGGTACACCTGACTCGGGGGTGAACAACACGACGACGCTGAGCAACGCGGCGATCACGAACGGGAGTACTCGACCCATGGTCAAAACATTACCGAGGAGTAGTTCGGGATCGGTCCAGGAACGAGGTCTACTCTCTCTAGACGTGAGTCGACGCGCAAAGATCGTCTGTACCCTCGGTCCCGCCACTGGCACGCCGGACAAGGTCCGCGACCTGGTAGCGGCCGGTATGGACGTGGCCAGGATGAACTTCAGCCACGGCAGCCATGCCGACCACAAGCAGGTCTACGACATGGTCCGTGCGGCAGCCGACGAGTCGGGCCGCGCCGTGGGCATCCTCGCCGACCTCCAGGGCCCCAAGATCCGCCTCGGCCGTTTCGCCGCGGGTCCGGTCGACTGGAACACCGGTGACATCGTCCGCGTGACCGTCGAAGACGTCGAGGGCACGCATGACCGCGTGTCGACGACGTACAAGGAGCTCGCGAAGGACGCCAAGGTCGGCGACCGCCTGCTCGTGGACGACGGCAAGGTCGGCCTCGTGGTCGTCGAGGTCGAAGGATCCGACGTCGTGTGCGAGGTCACCGAGGGCGGGCCCGTCAGCAACAACAAGGGCCTTTCGCTGCCCGGCATGGACGTCTCCGTGCCCGCGATGTCCGAGAAGGACATCGAGGACCTCGAGTTCGCGCTCTCGCTGGGCGTGGACTTCATCGCACTGTCGTTCGTGCGCTCGCCGGCGGACATCGACCTGGTCCACCAGGTCATGGACCGTTCGGGCAGCAAGCGCCTCCCGGTGATCGCGAAGATCGAGAAGCCGGAGGCCGTGGACAACCTCGAGGCCATCGTGCTGGCCTTCGACGGCGTCATGGTCGCCCGCGGTGACCTGGGCGTCGAGCTGCCGCTGGAGCACGTGCCGCTGGTGCAGAAGCGGGCGATCCAGATCGCCCGCGAGAACGCCAAGCCGGTCATCGTCGCGACCCAGATGCTCGACTCGATGATCACCAACTCCCGCCCGACCCGCGCCGAGACGTCCGACGTCGCGAACGCGGTGCTGGACGGCGCGGACGCCCTGATGCTGTCCGGTGAGACCTCGGTCGGCCGCTACGCCATCGAGTCCGTGCAGACCATGGGCCGCATCATCGAGGCCGTCGAGACCGAGTCGGTCGTCGTGCCGCCGCTGACCCACGTTCCGCGCACCAAGCGCGGCGTGATCTCCTACGCGGCCCGCGACATCGGCGAGCGCCTCAACGCCAAGGCCCTGGTCGCGTTCACGCAGTCCGGTGACACGGTCCGCCGTCTCGCCCGCCTGCACACCCACCTGCCGCTGCTGGCCTTCACGCCGGAGCCCGCGGTCCGCTCGCAGCTGTCGCTGACGTGGGGCACCGAGACGTTCCTGGTGCCGCGGGTGGAGTCCACCGACGAGATGGTCCGCCAGGTCGACGTCGCCATGATCGAGATCGGCCGCTACCAGGCCGGTGACCTCATGGTCGTCGTCGCCGGATCGCCTCCCGGCACCATCGGCTCGACCAACCTCATCCGGGTGCACCGGCTGGGCGAGGACGACCACGCGTAAGTGCTCGGGCTCTCAGTCAGGTCTGTCGTGATGCCGGCCCTGCTCCCTCATACTGGACGTGTGAGGGAGCAGGGCCGGTGCCTTGCTGAGACCCGACGGTGCTAGGAGAGTTCTGCCGTGACTGAGGCCGCCCGTGCCGCCGCTACGAGCCCGTCCGGCTTGAGTGGACAATCCGCAGTGGACGACCTGGTCGCGTTGCTCGACCTGGAACGCATCGAGGAGAACATCTTCCGAGGCGTGTCGCCCGCGGAGTCGCCAGTGCGCGTCTTCGGTGGCCAGGTCGCGGGCCAGGCCCTGGTGGCCGCCGGCCGCACGGTCCCGGTCGAACGCCGCGTGCACTCCCTGCACTCGTACTTCATCCGCCCCGGCGACCCGCGCGTGCCGATCGTCTACGAGGTGGACCGCATCCGCGACGGCCGCTCGTTCACCACCCGCCGCGTCGTAGCCGTGCAGCACGGCAAGGCGATCTTCGCGTTGTCCGCCTCCTTCCAGCTGGAGGAGCAGGGTGTCGAGCACTCGTCGCCGATGCCCGAGGTGCCGGACCCGGAGTCGCTGCCGACGTGGAGCGAGTCCGTCGCGGGCTACTCGCTGGTGAACATGAAGTTCCCGCGCCCGATCGACGTCCGGTACGTCACCGAGCCGCCGTGGGAGTCGCGTGAGGACGGTCCGGGCGAGGCCGCGTCGCGCGTGTGGATGAAGGCGGACGGCAAGCTGCCGGACGACCCGATGCTGCAGCTCTGCATCATGACTTACGCCTCGGACATGACGCTGCTGGACGGGGTTCTGGCCAAGCACGGGGTTTATTGGGGACTGGACAAGGTTCTCGGGGCCTCTTTGGACCACGCGATGTGGTTCCACCGGCCGTTCCGGGCTGACGAGTGGTTGCTGTACGACACCGCTTCGCCTTCTGCGTCCGGGAATCGCGGGCTGGCGACCGGGCGGTTCTTCACGCGGGACGGGGAGCTGGTGGCGACGGTGGTGCAGGAGGGCCTGATCCGGGTGATCAAGTCTTCCGAGGGTGAGCAAGACTGAGGGTTCGTCGACCTGCAGCGTTTCCTACGCTCTGTATGTAGGAAACGCTGTATTTGGATGTAGGATTTGCTGCATGGACACGGTCCGTGCTCTCGAACTGCTCAGCACGTACACCGCTGGGCAGTGGGGCATGGTCACGACGCAACAGGCTCTGCGCGCCGGGGTCGGCGACGTCACCCTGCACCGGCTGAAAACGGTTGGTCTCCTGGAGGGCGTCCGTCGTGGTGTGTATGCGTCGACCTCCGCCGAGGAATCAGACGCACGCGCCGAACAGGCTGCCTGGCTGGCACTACGCCCTGAGGTCGCCGGCTGGGCGCGGCCCAAGCTCGACCCTGACGGCGGTGTCATCTCCCATCAGTCCGCCGCACGCCTGCACAACATCGGTGACCTGGTGAACGCTCATGTGGAAATCACCGTCCCACGCCGGCGCACCACTCGTGATCCGGGCGTGAGACTGCGTCGAGGAGTTCTCACCGACGCTGACGTGATGATCCTCAACGGACTACCGGTCACCACGCCGATGCGCACGATCTACGACCTGCTCGGGCAGCACATCGACGCCGGGCACGTTGCGACGATCATCCGTCAGGCGGTCGAAGCCGGGCAGGTCCGGCTCGACGAGCTGGCGGAGCAGATCCAGCCTCACGCGCGGTCCTACGGCGCCAAGCCTCCGACCGGCGTGGCGCTGCTCGAACTGCTGCTCGTCCAGATAGGACTCTCAATCCAGGACCTGGTCACCCGGCCATCTCCGTTCCGCACTCACCGCAAACCAGCTGAAGAGTCATGACCGCGAAACCACCCTCGAGTCCGCAGGCGTTCACGAGTTCGCTCAAGAGCCGCGCGGCCAACAGCTCCAAGCTCACCGGGGTTCCCACCGGCGAGCTCATCGAGCGCTACTACCACCGCCGCCTGCTGGCTCGCGTGTTCCACTCGGACCGGGACGGCTGGGTGCTCAAGGGAGGTCAGGCGCTGCTGGTCCGCTGGCCGAGGGCCAGATACTCGACCGACGTCGACCTGCTGCGGGTGAGTGAGGACGCCACAGTGGACGGTGCGGTCGAAGCGCTGATCGCCGCGACGTCGATCGAACTGGATGACCACCTTCGGTTCGACCATCACGACACTTCTCGTGAAACGGCGGCCAACCGGCCGTCCCGCAAGGTGCGGTTCAAGGTCATGTTCGGTCTCCGGCAGCTGTCCACGGTCAGCGTCGACGTGGTGGCTGCTGAACTTCGCCCGGTTGGCCGTCTCACCGTTGAGCAGCTCGAAGCACCGTTCGTCATCGACTCCAGCCCGTGGCCCGAGATCCGCATGTGGCCGCTCGAGGACCACGTTGCCGACAAGATCGCGGCGATGTACGAGCGCCATCGCGAACAACTGGTGCCCTCGACGAGGTTCAAGGACCTCGTCGACCTGGTGCTGATCGCGTGCAACTCCACGCCGGACGGCGCTACCACTCACCAGGCGCTGTACGCCGAGGTGCGCCGTCGCACGGCGGCAGGCACGCATCTGGTTCTGCCCGGCGAGTTCGCCGTACCGGACCCCTCGTGGACGGCCGGCTATCGAGCTGAGGCGGCCAAGACCAAGGAACTCTCCGTCGAACATCGGACCATCGAAGGTGTCACTCCGTTGGCCGACGCCTTCATCACGCCACTGCTTCAGGAACAGCCTCCAAGCGGAGCATGGGCGGTAGAACGCCTGCGCTGGGAGTGAAGCTCAAGCCTTGCGGCGCCGGTGCGTCGGTCGCAGGTTCGCCGGCGGCGTCAGGGCCCGCGTCTCCACCCGCTCCAGCACCACCGAACTGGTCAGGTTGCGCACCTCGGTCCGCGACGCGATCTTGTCCATCAGGAACGCCTGCAGGTGCGTCGAATCGGCAACCGCGATGTGGATCAGGAAGTCCGCCTGCCCGGACACGTGGAAGACCGACCGGGTCTCCGGCTGGGCCATCACGAACGCCCGGAAGGCCGCCACCACCGGTCGCGTGTGAGGCCGCACGTTCACGGCGACCACGGCCTCCAACGGCAGCCCGGTGGTGGCCGGGTCGACGACGGCGTGGCACCCGGTGATCACGCCGAGTTCGCGCAGCCGGCGGACCCGTTGCAGGCATGACGACGGCGCCAGGCCGACGATCTCCGCCAGGGTGCGGTTGGGCAGGGTGGCGTCGTTCTGCAACTCCTCCAGGATGTGCCAGTCGACCGAATCCAGTTCGGCTTGTTCGCGCATAAGCGAACATCGTACTGACCAGCTGGAACGCAGGCGAATGAGTGAACGACGATCAGCGGCATGCACATCGCGTGGACGTCGTTCCTGGTCGCCCTTCTGATCATCATGATCGTGCCGGGGCCGGACTTCGTGCTGATCATGACGAACGCGGTGCGCAGCCTCAGGAAGGGCACCGAGGCGGCGCTGGGCGTGATCACCGGGCTCCTGGTGCACGCGACGCTCGCGACCATCGGGCTCTCCGCGCTCGTGGCGGCGGTGCCGACGGCGTTGCTCGTGGTCAAGGTGATCGGGGCGCTGTACCTGGCCTACCTCGGCTTCATGACGTTCAGGACCGCGCGCAAGCCGGCCGAGCAACAGCACGCCGGAGGAAACGTGTTCCTGCGCGGCGTGCTGTGCGACCTGTTGAACCCCAAGGTGATGCTCACGTTCCTGAGCCTCATCCCGCAGGCGATGGACCCGAGCGCCGCGCCGCTCCCGCAGGCGGCGCTGCTGAGTGCGGTCACGGTGGGCGTGTTCGCGGCGTTCTGGGTGATCGTCGTGCCGTCGGCGCGTCAGCTGGGCACGCTGCTGAGCAGGCCCAAGATCCGCGCGACGTTCGAGCGGGTCTGTGGGACCGCTCTCATCGGGATGGCGGCGTCAGTTCTCGCCGTGTGAGTCCCAGGCCACCGTCAGCTCGTCGCGCGTGCCGAACCGGACCAGGTGCCGCTCCACGACGTCGCGCAGCCGGGCCACGTCCTCTTCCGACGACGACACCACGCGCATGATCAGCGCGTCGTCCGCCGCGGTGAACTCGGCCAGGCCGGCGGAGAACCGGACGAAACCGCGATCGTCCTCCCAGGACCCTTCGAGGTCCTTGTGCGTGAAGTGCTTCACCAACTGTGCGCCGTACCTGGAGGCACGGTCGGTCGCCGAGCGTCCCACGCTCGTGAATTCCGTCATGAAGCCAACTTACGCCTAGCAATACGTACCGGCACGTGACGCGGTTCACCTGGCAAAACGGAGTCTGAGAACACCCTGTGACGTCTCGCGTAAACAAGAAGAACACGGCAGGCTGTCGCGTATGACGGAAGGCAAAGCACGTATCGCGGTCACCGGTCTCGCCACCATGGGCAGCAACCTCGCGCGCAACCTCGCGCGCCACGGCTTCAAAACTGCCGTGCACAACCGGACGCCCGCGAAGATGAAGGCCCTGCTCGACGAGCACGGCCACGAGGGTGACTTCGTCGGCGCCGAGACGCTGCAGGATCTGGTCGACAGTCTGCAGACGCCGCGCCAGATCATCATCATGGTCAAGGCGGGTGGCCCGACCGACGCCGTCATCGACGAGCTGAGCGGGCTGCTGGAGCCCGGCGACATGGTCATCGACGGCGGCAACGCCCACTTCAACGACACGCGCCGCCGTGAGGCCGCGCTGAAGGAGAAGGGGCTGCTGTTCGTCGGCGCCGGCATCTCCGGCGGCGAGGAGGGCGCGCTCAACGGCCCGAGCATCATGCCGGGCGGTCCCGCGGAGTCCTACAAGCACGTCGGCCCGGTCTTCGAGGAGATCGCGGCCAAGGTGGACGGTCAGCCGTGCTGCGTGCACGTCGGGCCGGACGGCGCCGGGCACTTCGTGAAGATGGTCCACAACGGCATCGAGTACGCCGACATGCAGCTGATCGCCGAGGCGTATGACCTGCTCAGCCGCATCGGTGGCCAGACGCCGGCGGAGATCTCCGAGGTCTTCACGCAGTGGAACTCGGGCGACCTGGAGTCGTACCTGGTCGAGATCACCGCCGAGGTCCTCAAACACGTCGACGCCGACGGCACGCCGCTGGTGCAGGTCATCGAGGACGCCGCCGAGCAGAAGGGCACCGGCCGCTGGACCGTGCAGGAGGCGCTGGAGCTGGGCGTCCCGGTCACCGGCATCGCCGAGGCCGTGTTCGCGCGCAGCCTGAGCGGCCACACCGACCAGCGCAAGGCCGTGCGCGCCGCGTTCGGTGCCAGCGAGGTCGTCGCGAAGCCGGACGCCGAACTGGTCGACGACGTGCGCCAGGCGCTCTACGCGTCGAAGGTCGTCGCGTACGCGCAGGGCTTCGACATGATGCGTGAGGCGTCGAAGAACTTCGACTGGAACATCGACCTCGGCGCGATGGCGACGATCTGGCGCGGTGGCTGCATCATCCGCGCGCAGTTCCTCAACCGCATCCGCGAGGCCTACGACGCGAACGCCGACATCGCGTCTCTGTTGGTGGACAACTACTTCCGCGACGCGGTGCAGAACGCTGAGGCCGCATGGCGCAGGGTTGTGGTGCGTGCGGTGGAATCCGGCGTGCCCACGCCCGGTTTCGTGTCCGCTTTGGCGTACTACGACGGACTTCGCTCCGAGCGACTTCCTGCCGCGCTCGTCCAGGGACAGCGGGACTTTTTCGGCGCACACACGTACAGGCGCACCGACCGGCCCGGTAGCTTCCACACGTTGTGGTCGGGTGATCGATCAGAGGTGGAAGCGTGAAGTTAAAAGTTCTGGGGGCGGTCGTCGCTGTGGCGGCAGGGTTGACCCTGACGTCCAGCGGCGGCGCGGTAGCCGTCGACAACGAGGCTCTGACCCGCGATCTCGACACGATTCTGGCTGACCCGGCGCTCACCGGCGCCGACGTCGGCCTCGTGGTGAGGGACGCCAACACCGGCGACGTCGTGTACACGCGAACGAGTTCACGTCGTCAGCAGGTCGCCTCGAACATGAAGGTGCTCACGACGACGGCGGCGCTCGATCTGCTCGGCCCGGACTTCAAGTGGAAGACCGAGCTGTTGTCCTCGGGTACGCGCAACGGTGCGACGTTGCAGGGCGACCTCGTCCTGCGCGGCACCGGCGACCCGACGATGAGCAGGACGCGGTACGCGGCGCTGGCGACGGCGCTGAAGAACAGCGGTGTCACGAAGGTCAGCGGTTCGCTGGTCATCGACGACACGGCGTTCGACGCACAGCCGTACGGTTCTGGCTGGGCGTGGGACGACGAACCGTTCTCCTACAGCGCGGAGACCTCCGCGCTGACGCTGTCGCCGGACGCGAAGTTCAGCGCCGGCACGGTGATCGTGCGCGTCAAGCCGGGCGCCGCGGCGGGTGCCCCGGTCGTCGCCACGGTCGAGCCGGAGAACGACCGCGTGCTCGTGGTCAGCACGGCGACCACCGGAAACGGTGGTGTCACCGTCGAACGCGACCACGGCTCGAACATCATCAGGGTCAGCGGCTCGACGAACGTCGAGACGACGGCCCTGGCCTCGGTGAAGGATCCGGCAGGGCTGGTCACGTCCGTTTTCCGCAACGCGTTGCGGGAGAACGGGATCGAGGTCGTCGGTGACGTCCGCAAGGCGGCGGCTCCCGCCGGTGCCGCGGTGCTCGCGTCCGACCAGTCGATGCCGCTGAGCCAGCTGATCAGGCCGTTGCTCAAGGACAGCAACAACATGCTGGCCGAGGTGCTGGTGAAGTCGGCGGGCAAGTCGTTCACCAACGGCGTCAACCAGCTGAGCACCAAGTGGTCGGGGCTCGGCGTCGACCCGAACGGGGTCGAGGTCTTCGACGGCTCCGGCATGTCCCGTCTCGACCAGTTCTCGCCGGACTTCCTGGCGTCGATCCTGATCAAGGCGAAGACGAAGCCGTGGTTCGCCACCTGGCGGGACGCGCTGCCGGTCGCCGGTGTCGACGGCACGCTGGTCAACCGCATGAAGAACACCCCGGCCGCGAACAACCTGCGGGCCAAGACCGGATCGCTCAGCGGCGTTTCGGCTCTGTCCGGCTACGTGACCACGCAGGCTGGCCGGGAGCTCGTGTTCTCGTTGGTGCAGAACAACGTGTTGCTGTTCAACAGTCCGAAGAGCATCGAGGACAGGGTCGCCGTGCGCCTGGCCTCCGATGGCGGTACCCAGGCGGTGGCGCCGCAGACGCAGTCGGTGCCGCAGCAGCGCAAGGCTCCGGCGCAGGAACGCACCAAGGTTCCCGCGAAGGAACGCTTCGACGTGGAGTGCTCCTGGATCGGCACCTGCTGACGTTCTGAGCTCGAGCACTGGAGCCGCCTCGGGAAACCGGGGCGGCTCCAGTTCTTTCTAGGCAGGAGCAGGCACTGGTTCGAGGCCGTTGCGGTCCGGATCCACCAGGTACACACGGGCGTTCGAGATGTCGAAGTACATGCCCTTCAACGTCAACGTGCCCGCGGTGATCGCCTCCCGCACGCTCGGGTAGCCGAGCAGGTTGTCCAGCTGCTGCGCGACGTTCGCGACGGACAGCCGGTCGGCCACCGGCAGTTCCGCGCAACCGGGCGACGTGGGCGCGTGGAACCGGATCAGCGACGGTTCCGCGTTGCGCAGCCACGAGTGCAGGTGCGAGCCGCGGGAAGCGGATCCGTTCACCAGCGCCTTCATCGCACCGCAGTCGGAGTGTCCACAAACGACGATCGTGCTGACGTTGAGGATCTCGACCGCGTACTCGATCGCGGCGCCCACCGACCTGTCGTCCGCCGACGACATCGGGACCAGGTTGCCGATGTTGCGCACGCAGAACAGGTCGCCCGGTCCGGACGTGGTGATCAGGTTCGGCACCACGCGGGAATCGGCGCAGGTGATGAACAGCTGCTGCGGCCGCTGCCCGCGCACCGCCAGCTCGTGCAGGAACGGCCGCACCAACGGCGCCGAACGCCGTTCGAACTCGTGCATGCCCAGGATCATGGGATCGCTCTCGGCTGACGAGCGCTGGGCCGGCAGCAACACGGCTTCCGGCGTGCCCTGCCAGTGCGACCACGGCGCGAACCAGCGGGGCAGCGGACCGGGCAACGTCTTGCGCCGCCCCGGTTTGCCCTGGTTCGCCCGGTCGTACCAGGTGTCGTGCACCTCGTCGACGCGTACCCGGCCGCCGAGCCGTTCGTAGCCGTCGCGCCAGTCGTTGATCGCCTCGTACGACGCGTGGTCCAGGTAGTCGACGTGCAGTTCCAGCACCACGGTCTGGCCCAGCGGTAGCCGGCGCAGCTCGCGCACGAGCCGCCCGACGCCGAGGAACACCAAGGACCCACGCACCCACACCCGGTTGCCCTCGACGCGCACCGAACAGTGCGTCAGCCGGTACAACGCGCGCAGCAGCGCGATCGCCAAGCCCGCGACCACGCCTTCGAGCAGTCCGAACAGGACAACACCGGTCGCCGTCGCCGCGTAGACCAGGAACTCCCGGTGCTGCAACAGGTTCCGCATCCGGCTGACGGACACGAGCCGAAGACCGACGACGAGCAGCACGCCGGCCAGTGCCGACAACGGGATCAGCTCGAGAGTGGGAGCGAACGCCAGCACCGCCACCGCGATCCACACGCCCTGGAAGATGGCGGCATAGCGGGTTTTCGCACCCGCCGCGACGTTCGTGGAGCTGCGTGCCAGGCCGCCGCTGATCGGGAACCCGCCGAGCGCGCCCGCGAGCACGTTGCCGGTGCCCTGCGCGATGAGTTCCTTGTCCAGCCGGGCGCGCGGCCCGTCGTGCAGCCGGTCGGTCGCCACCGCCGACAGCAACGACTCCATGCTCGCCACCAGCGCCACCGTCACGACAGCCGCGATCACCGAACCGGCGCTGCCCTGCGGCATCTCCGGGAACACCAGCGCGTGGCTGTCCGGCAGGTCGACCCGCTGCACGTCGAGGCGCAGCACGAACGCCAGCGCCGTCGCGGCGGCCACGGCGACCAGGGGCGCGGGCACCAGCGAGGCACGCGGAACCCGTGGCCACAGCAGCAGGACCGCGATCGCCACCGCACCGGCCACCACCGCGCCGAGCGCGGGTGCGACGAGTTTTCCCGGCAGTTGTGCGAGGTTCGCGGGCACCGTCGACGCCGCCGTGCCGCCCAGCACCACCACGAGCTGCCCGACGGCGATGGAAATGCCGATGCCGGCGAGCATTCCGTGCACCACGGCCGGGGACAGCGACATCACCAGCCGGCTGATCCCGGTGAGCCCCAACGCCAGCTGCAACACGCCCGCGGCCAGCGTGATCGCCGCAGTGGCCGCCCACCCGAACTGCGCGACCAGTCCGGCCACGATCACCACGAGCCCGGTCCCCGGACCGCTGATCTGCAACGGCGCCCCGCTGATCGCGCCCACGACCACCCCGCCGACCACTGCGGAGATGATCCCCGCCATCAGCGGCGCGCCCGTGGCGTGCGCGATGCCCAGCGACAACGGGATCGAGATGAGGAACAGCACGAAGCTCGCGGGCAGGTCGTGCCTGAGGATCAGCGGTGGACCGTGCGGGGTGTGATCACCGGCGTCGGACTTCTGGAGATGGCTCACGACAGAGGGTTCCTTCCTGGAAAGCGCACTGGAACGCGGCACTGGAACGCGGCATCGCCCTGTGCGGGCAGCACAGGGCGAGGGGAGGGGGAGTGAGCTGGGGGAGAGCGCTCTAGAGGCGCTCTAAGGGCAGCATTCGGCGCGGCCGGACGGCATCGAGCGCGTCGGCGCGGTCATGCGGGGTCGGCACGGGAACACCTCCGTGTCGGCACAGGCAAGTGGGTCGAGATCAGGCCGCGTCGCCACCAATGATGGGGGCGGAATCGGCGCTGTGACAGATCTTTCAGCCAACCGTGTTGATCTTGACCCGGCACGTCACGCGAGGTAGTGACGAAGATGGGCCGGCTCCGGTCGGGGGGTGCGGAGCCGGCCCACATCGCGACAGTTCCGAAGAACTATCGAGTTTCGAAATTCAGCCTACCGAGCGCAGGTGCTTGCCGTGTGAAGTCTCCTGGCCCACCACGGTCAGGATCAGCTGCGTGGAGAGGTAGGCACGGCACGGTGCGGGCATCCGCCGGGAGAACCAGCCGCGCTTGCAGGTGGCGCACCGGCCGTGCTCGTCGGGCTGGTGCTCGTCCAGCAACGCCTTGACCACCGCGACCACCCTCGGCAGCTCAACCCTGG
Organism: Lentzea sp. NPDC054927; assembly: GCF_053610285.1. Lineage (NCBI taxonomy): Bacteria > Bacillati > Actinomycetota > Actinomycetes > Pseudonocardiales > Pseudonocardiaceae > Lentzea > Lentzea sp. NPDC054927. The sequence continues at coordinate 19,862 of NZ_JBSGXZ010000053.1, read as the reverse complement.
CGAGCACGAGGGCGGTCTGGTCGTCGCCGCGCTGGGCGAGCTCGGTGAGTGTGGCCAGGTGGGAGTGCAGCGACTTGTCCAGTTGGCTGAACACCGTGACGGCCATCAGGCTCAGAGCTCCAGTCCTACGTAAGCAGCCCATGCAGACTGGCGTGACCTCTGTGCGATCTGCAAGTTGCAGTACACGAATGGATGACGTCCCTTTGCGACGCGCTCCTTTGCTCTCAAACTGAGACCCGGACCATGAGGTGTGGATGCCCAGGAGGTGTCATGCGGGGTAGCAGCCCGACCCTGCGCAAGCGGCGGCTCGTCAGCGAGCTCCGGCGCCTGCGTGAAGCGGCCGAGCTGACGATCGAGGAGGTGGGCGAGCGCCTGGAGTGCTCGGCCTCCAAGATCAGCCGCATCGAGACCGGGCGGGTGGGGGTGAGCCCGCGCGACGTGCGGGACATGCTCACCGCCTACGGTGCGGACGCCTCCACCCTCGACGAACTGGTCCAGCTCGCCAGGGAAGCCCGTCGCAAGGCGTGGTGGGACGAGTTCGGCGACATCGTGCCCGGTCGTTACGTGGGGTACGAGGCCGACGCGGACTCGATCAGGACCTACCAGGGGCTGATGATTCCTGGCTTGCTCCAGTGCGAGGCGTACACGAGGGCGTTGATCTCCAAGGTGCTGCCGCACTCGCGCACCGCCGAGATCGACCGGCGAGTCCGGTTGCGCAAGGCCCGCCAGGCCTTGCTGAGTGAAGACGACCCGTTGCGCCTGCACGTCGTTATCGACGAGGCCGCCCTGCGCAGGCTCGTCGGCGGCATCGAGGTGATGCGCGCGCAGATGGCGCGTCTGCTCGAGGTCGGTGCGCTCCGCAACGTCACGATGCAGGTCGTGCCGTTCAGCGCCGGTGGTCATGCTGCGATGGACGGCCCGTTCGTCATCCTGAGCTTCCCTGAGCAGCTCGACCCCGATGTTGTGTACATCGAAAGCACCAGAAGCGGCGTCTACCTGGAACAACAGTCGGACGTCCATTCCTACGCCGAGATGTTCGAGCGTCTGGTGAGTTCCGCCCTGACCCCGCGGGAATCGGCAACCCTGATCACTGAGATCGCTCGCACTCTCGCGTGACGCGACCGGGAGTGAACAGACAGTGGAAAGCTTGCGTTGGCGAAAGAGCAGTCGATCGTCGGCCGGTGGGCCCGAGTGCGTGGAGATCGCGCTCGTCTCAGCCGGTGCGGCAGTGCGTGACAGCAAGAACGCGGACGGGGCGCGGTTGAAGTTCGGCGGCTCCGGCTGGGAGACCTTCCTCGCCGCCGCGAAGACCGGCTCTTTTGTCAGCTGACCGGTGACCGTGCAGAAGGCCCGGCTGGGGAGTCCCAGCCGGGCCTTCTCGCGTTAGGGGACGTGAGCCGGCCGGCGTTCCGCCGCCGCGGGCTGGATGCCCCTTGCACGCCGGCCGACCCACGTCGATCATGGGGAGCAGCGGGTGTTCCGCTGTCCGGTCCAACCTGTTCCGACTGCTCGATCTCCGGTTTCCGTTGATCTCGCCGTCTGTGGTTGGTTGGACACGCTAAGCGTAAGAATGCCTTCTACAGCACGACTGGAGCCCGACTGAAGTGATCTTCAAGCTCCAGGTGGCCACCAGGCGAAGGACAGGTCGGTGACGCACGGCGAGGAACCCCTGCGGTTCGAGGTTCTCGGCCTTCTCCGGGTCGTTCGCGCAGGTCACGAGGTTGATCTCGGTGCGGCGAAGCAGCGCGCCGTGCTCGCGGTGCTCCTGTTGGCGCGCAACACCCCGGTCAGTCGCGGGCAGATCATCGAGGCCGTCTGGGGCGACAACGTGCCCTCGAGCGCGGTGAATCTGGTCCAGACCTACGTCGCCGGATTGAGACGCACCCTCGAACCGACCCGTGCGCGGCGCGCGCCGGCCGAGCTGCTGACGTCCGTCGGCGACGGATACCTGTTGCGCGTCGAGCCCGGTGCTTTGGACCTCGACGTGTTCGAACGTCAAGTGCTGCTCGCGAACCGCATGCGCGCCGCCGGTGATCTCGCCGGAGCGGCGGTCGAGCTCGACGACGCGCTGGCGTTGTTCCGCGCCGAACCGCTGGGCGGTGTCTCGGGGCTCTTCTGCGACGTCGAGCGCGGCCGTCTCGTGGAACGCCGGCTGGCGGTGCTGGAGGAGCGGGCCGAACTCGGGCTCGCGATCGGGCAGGGCCCCGAGCTGGTCTCGCAGCTGACCTCGATGGTCGCCGAGCACCCGTTGCGCGAGCGCGGCCACGGGCTGCTGATGCGGGCGTTGGTCCAGGCTGGTCGGCAGGCGGAGGCGCTGGCCGCATACCGGGAGGCCCGCCGCGTGCTGATCGAGGAACTCGGCGTCGAACCGGGTCCCGAACTGCGTCGCGTGCACCAGGCCGTGCTGGCAGGGGACAGTCCCGAACCCGAACGCGCGCCGGTCCGCGTGCCCGCGCAGGCGTCCGCTCCCGAACCCGCCCCGGTGACGATCCCGGCGCAACTGCCGCGGGCGCCCGTCGCGTTGATCGGCAGGGATCCGGAGCTGGCGCTGATGGACGTGCTGCTGCGTGATCACGACGGTCCTGTGCTGCTGGTGACCGGTCCGGCCGGGGTCGGCAAGACCGCGCTGGCACTGCACTGGTCGCACCGGGTCCGCGAGGAGTTCCCGGACGGTCAGCTCTACGTCGACGTGCACGGCTACGACCCGAACCGGGAGCCGCTCGAGATCGGCGAGGTGCTCAACCGGTTCCTGCGCGCCCTGGGTGTCCCGGCCAGTGACTCGCCGGTCTCGGTGGACGAACGCTCGGCGTTGCTGCGGACGCTGCTGGCCGACCGCCGCATGCTGGTGATGCTCGACAACGTCCGCAGCTCCGCCGATCTGCTGCCGCTGCTGCCGGGGGCGCCGTCGTGCGTCGTGGTGACGTCCCGGCGCCGGCTGGTCGGCCTGGTCGCGCAGGTCGAGGCGAAGCTGATCGAGCTGGACATGCTCGACGCCGACGCCGCCGTCGACGTGCTGGGCCGCATCGCCGGTCGGTCGGACATCGAGGCCGACGCCCTGCGCGAGCTGGCCGAGCTGTGCGACGGCCTGCCGCTGGCGTTGCGCATCGCCGCCGCCCGTCTCGCCGTGTCCCCTCGTTTGCGCGTGGCCGAACTGGTCGAGGAACTGCAGGACGAGCACGGACGGCTGGCCGCGCTCGGTCTGGAAGACGGTGAAGGCACCGTACGGGCTGCCCTGGACGCCTCACGCCGTGCGTTGCCCGCGGTGCCGGCGCGACTGCTGGCGATCGTCGGCCTGCACCCCGGCGCCGACCTGACCCCGCACGTGGTGGCCGCGATGGGCGACGTCCCCCTGGTGGAGGCGGCGCGTGCCCTCGACGCGCTGACCGCCGCGAACCTGCTGTCCGTCAGCGAACCCGGCCGGCACGTCGCGCACGACATCGTCCGCGTCTACACGAAAACGCTTGCGGGCGAACTGTCCGAACCGGAACGCCGTGCCGCGACCGGCCGCATGCTCGACTACTACCTGCACTGCGCCGACCTGGCCGACGGCATGCTGCCGATCAACCGCGGCAGCGTCCTGGTGGCACCCGAACACCGTCCCGCCCACGTGCCAACGCTGTCCGGCGCGGCGGACGCGATGTCCTGGTTCGACGCCGAGCGCGCGAACCTGATCGCCGCCACCGAACACGCCTCGGCCTCCGGCTGGCACGTGCACGCCTGGCAGCTGCCGTACACGTTGTCGCGCTACCTCTGGCTGCGCACCGAGCGCGAAACCTCACTGCGCCTCACCGAAGCCGCGCTGCAGGCCGCCATCGCCCTGAACAACGACGACGCCCGCTTCGTCATGCAGTTCAACCTGGGCGTGGCCCTGCTGCAGTTCGAACGCTTCGACGAGGCCCTGAACGCCCAGCGCGGCGCCCTGGAAGTGGCCCGCCGCAAGGAAGACGTGCACCAGCAGGCCCGCGCCCTGACCACGATCGCCGGCACCCTGCAGGACCTCGGCCGGGCAGAGGAAGCCGAGGCCCACTACCGCGAGGCGATGGAGATCTCGCGCATCGCCGGCTCGAAGTGGGCCGAGGCCAACGCGCACCACCACCTGGGCCTGCTCTACCTGACCACCCAACGCTTCGACGACGCCATGCCGTGGCTGCGCGTCGCTCTGCGGATGTACCACGAGGTCGGCGAGCAGTGCGGCGAAGCGGCCTGCCACGTCGACATCTCCACCGCACTGCTGGAGACCGGCGACACAGACGGCGCATTGTCGGCCGCCCGCATCGCCCTGGCCGTGGCCTGCGACGCCGTGTCGCCGTACCACCAGGCACTGGCACACGACCGGCTGGCGGCGGTGTTCGAGCGGCTGGGCGCGGCGGGGGCGGCGGCGCACTGGCAGCGGGCGCTGGCGCTGTTCACCGAGCTCGGCGCGCCTGAGGCCGACGGGATCCGGGCACGGCTGGCTCGGGCGCGCGCGGTGACGGTGGGCTGATGGCGTCTGCAAGTACCACCAACTCCCCGTTGGTGGTACTTGCAGACGCCACGACAAGCCAGGGGTAAGGGGTTCGCGGCCCAGGACTGCGTGATCGCCCGATGCCTGAGGTAAGGCCTCAGGGCGAACCTCTCCACCATGACCGAATGGACCCCTGAGGCGATCAAAGCGGAAATCGACTACCGACGTGGCAACGCCGTGTGCAACTGGCAGCGGTCGAACGGCACCGGGCCGTCCTGGATCCGGCGAGTGATCCACCGCACCTCTGGGAAACCCGGCGGCACCAGGGCATGACGTGTGCAAGCATGCCCCTTGTGGCGCGCCTCGGTTCCGGAATCCCGTTGGTCGCGCGCGACCGCGAGTTGGACCGGTTGCGCGCCATGCTGGCGCAGGCCGGTGAGGGCACCGCGGGGGCGGTGTTGCTCGCCGGCGACGCTGGTGTCGGCAAGACGCGGCTGATGGACGAGTTGGCGGCCAGCGCGGAAGACACCGTCGTCCTCGTGGGACGGTGCCTGGACGCGGGCGAGACCGGGTTGCCCTACCTGCCGTTCGCCGAGGCGCTCAGCAGTGTGAAGGACACGGCGAACCGGCCCGCGCTCGCCATGTTGCTGCCGCAGCTGGCGTTGCCCGCCGAACGTGAGCCCGGCACCGAGGGCATGATCGCACCGAGCTTGATCCCGGGTCGTCGGCCCGAGCAGGACGTGGGGCAGCTCCAGCTGTTCGATGCCGTCCTCGGGCTGCTCGGTGATCTCTCCGAACGGCAGCGCGTGCTGCTGGTCGTCGAGGACCTGCACTGGGCGGACGCGTCGACGCGGTACCTGCTGTCGTTCCTGTTGTCCCGCTTGCGTTCCCAGCGCCTGATGGTCGTCTGCACCTACCGTGCCGACGACCTGCACCGCAGCCATCCGTTGCGTCCCTTGCTGTCCGAGCTGGTCCGGCTGCCGGCGGTGGAACGTCTCGACCTGAGTCCGTTCAACGCCGCCGACGCCCGCCGGTTCGTCGAGGCTCTCAGCGACGACCTGCCGGAGGACGTCGTCCAGCAGGTCGCGGAACGAAGTGAGGGCAACGCGTTCTTCGCCGAGGAACTCATCGCGGTCGCGACGTGCGACGACGCCAGGTCGTTGCCTTCCGCGCTCGCCGACGTGTTGCTCAGCCGTGTCGAAAGCCTCGGTCCCGAGGCGCAGCACGTCGTCCGCGTCGCGTCGGTCTGGGGCCGCAAGGTTCGGCACTACCGGCTGCACGAGGTCGCGGGCATGGCGGACATCGCGTTCGACACCGCGTTGCGCGAGCTGGTCCAGCACCACCTGCTCGTCGTGCACGACGACGAGGTCTACGCCTTCCGCCACGCCCTGCTCCGGGAAGCCGTCTACGGCGACCTGCTGCCCGGCGAACGGGTTCGGCTGCACGCCGCCTACGCCCGCCACCTGGCCCAGCGGCTGGACGAACGCGGCACCTCGGCGGCGCTGGCCCACCACGCATTCGAGAGCCACGACCTGCCGCAGGCTCTGAAGGCCTCGATCCAGGCGTCCAAGGAGGCCGAACGCGCCGGCGCGCCCGCCGAGTCGTTGCGGTACTTGGAGAAGGCGCTCAACCTGTGGAACGCGGTCGCTGCGGCGGACCGTCCGTCCGATGTGGACGAGTCGGTGCTGCTCCGCAGGGCCTCCTGGGTCGCCGGCACCGCCGGTCAGCCGGAACGGGCTGTCGCGTTCGCCCGCAGCGCCACCAAGGCCATCAGCGCCGAGCAGACGCCGGAGGAGGCCGCCGAGATCTGGCTGCGGCTCTCGCAGGCGTTGTCGATCCTGGACGGCAGCGAACGGGAGGGCTTCGAGGTCCTCGCGAAGGCGCTCGCCCTGGTGCAGGACCGCGAGCCGAGCCCGACCCGCGCCCGTGTGTTCGCCGGCAAGGCCTCGTCCCTTCGTCAGCAACGCGCGGACGCCGCGGCACGGGAAGCCGCCGAACTCGCGATCGCGGACGGTCAGACGGCGAACGCGCCGGGAGCGGTCGCCGACGGGCTGGGCACGCTGGCCATCCTCGATGACCACGCGAACCAGCCGGACCAGGCCAAGGCCAGCTTCGAGCGCGCCATCCAGTGCGCGCGCGAGGTCGGAGCGTTCAACAACGAGCTGAGGGCTTGGTACTACTACGGCCTCATGCACTACGACCGCGGCGAACTGGCCGAGGCCGCCCGCGTCTTCAACCTGGCGGGCGCCAGGGCCAAGGAGACCGGTCTGACGTGGAGCATGTTCGGGCTGGAGATCCGCATTCTGCAGGTGCTCGTGCACTACTACGTCGGCGACTGGGATTACGCGGCGTGGGCCAGCGAACCGCCCGGCATGTCGGTGTCGTCGACGGTGCTGGCCCGGCTGGCGTCGGCGAGCACGCATCTCACCGTCTCGCGCGGTGATCTGGCCGAGTCCGAGCGGGTCATCACGAAGCTGCGCAGCGACTGGCACCGCGACATCCAGATCGCCCTGATCAACGGTGGCACCGGCGCGGAGCTCGCGTTGTGGCGCGGTCGCCCGGAACTCGCCGTCGACCGCGTCACGGACGCGCTGGCGTGGGCGAACAAGCTCGGCGGTCCCTGGATGCTCGCGGGCATCAGGATCGGCGCGGTCGGCATCGCGGCGTACACCGAGATCGCCGCGAAGGCACGCCGCAAGCGCGACACCGAGGCCGAGAAGAACGCGGTCGAGGAGGGCCACAAGCTCGCCGAGCACGTCCGGCTGACCGCGAAGAACGGCAAGCCGCGCGCCGGTGTGCTGGGTCCGGAAGGGCGCGCCTGGCTGGCCCGCGCGCTGGCCGAGGAGTCGAGGCTGACCGGTTCCGGTGACCCGGAGCTGTGGCAGGCCGCCGTCGACGAGTTCGCCTACGGGGTCGTGTTCGAGCAGGCGCTGTGCCGGTGGCGGCTCGCGGAGGCGTTGCTCGGTGCCGAACGCCGCGAGGAGGCCGCCGAGCAGCTGCGCCTGGCCGACGAGGTGGCGACCAGGCTCAAGGCCGTCCCGCTCGCCGAGGCCATCGCGTCGTGCGCGAAGCGGGCCCGCATCACCCTCAGGGCGGACGAGCCCGTGCGGGACCAGGTCGACCTCTTCACTCCTCGCGAACGCGACGTGCTCGGGCTGGTGGCCTCCGGACGCACGAACCGCGAGGTCGGCGAGGAGCTGTACATCAGCGAGAAGACCGTTTCCGTGCACCTTTCCCGGATCATGGCCAAGCTGGGGGCGTCCCGGCGCGCGGAGGCTGTGGCCATCGCGTACGACCGAGGTCTGCTGGAATAGCGCCGGTTGTCATACCTCAGGCTGATGCTCAACGCGTCGCGGAGTTGATGTCCGCGTACTCAGCGAACTCATAGCTTCTTCCTCATCAAGGAACATCCCCTGTGAGGAAGGCAAGCGACATGTCTGCACTGGTGTCCGAGGTCGGCACCCGGACCGCCGCGGCGGCCCACAACCTGGTGAAGGTCTACGGCAAGGGTGACACCGCGGTGCGGGCGCTCGACGGCATCAACGTCGCGTTCCAGGCCGGCCGGTTCACGGCGATCATGGGCCCGTCCGGCTCCGGCAAGTCCACGCTGATGCACTGCCTCGCGGGACTGGACACGGTGGACAGCGGTGCGATCCACATCGGACAGACCGAGATCACCAAGCTCAACGACAAGGACCTGACCAAGCTGCGCCGCGACCGCGTCGGCTTCGTGTTCCAGGCCTTCAACCTGCTGCCGACGCTGACCGCCGAGCAGAACATCCTGCTGGGTCTCGAGCTCGCCGGCCGCAAGCCCGACAAGCAGTGGTTCGACACGATCGTCGACGTCCTCGGCCTGCGCGACCGCCTCACCCACCGTCCGACCGAGCTGTCCGGTGGCCAGCAGCAGCGCGTGGCGTGTGCCCGTGCGCTCGTCGCCCGTCCCGAGGTCATCTTCGCCGACGAGCCGACCGGCAACCTGGACTCCCGCAGCGGTGCCGAGGTCCTCGACTTCCTGCGCATGTCGGTCCGCAAGATGGGCCAGACCGTGATCATGGTGACGCACGACCCGGTGGCCGCGAGCTACGCGGACCGCGTGGTGCTGCTGGCCGACGGCCGCCTCGCCGGTGAGATCCACGAGCCCACCACCGAGTCCGTCGTCAACGCTCTCACGCACCTGGGGGCGTGAGGTAGATGCTGAAGACCATCCTTGCGGGCCTGCGAGCCCGCACGGCGAGGCTGGTGCTGTCCAGCATCGCCATCGCGCTCGGCGTCGCCTTCGTGACGGGAACTCTGGTTCTCGGTGACGCCGTCGAGGCCCAGACCAGGGACAACTTCGCCCGCAGCGCCCGCAACGTCGATGCCGCGGTGCACCTGGCCGAGAACAGCACGGACCGCGAGAACGGCATCCCGGTCGACTTCGTCCAGAAGATCCGCTCGACGCAGGGCGTGGCCGGCGCGGACGCCCGCGAGTTCGGCAGCGCGGCACTGCTCGGCAGCGACAACAAGGCGCGCAACGCCCTGGTCCAGCCGCTGCCCACCACGGAGAAGCTGCGGGACTTCAACCTCAAGGAAGGCAAGTTCCCGGTCAAGGCCGACGAGGCCGCGATCGACACCAAGACGGCGCAGGTCGCGAAGCTCAAGGTCGGCGACAAGCTCAAGCTCCTCGACGAGGACAACGCCGAGCACGCCTTCACCATCGTCGGCACCTACCAGCAGGGCGCGAGCAGCCTCTCGATGTCCGGCAGCGACCACGTCGTGGTCTCGCCGGAGGGTCTGCGCACGGTCATCCCGAAGCAGCGCGTCTACGAGATCGTGGCCGTCGCCAAGGACGGCGTGTCCCAGCAGCAGCTCGTGGACAACATCAAGGCCACCATCGGCACCGGCTACGAGGTGCAGACCGGTGAGGAACTGACCAAGAAAACGCTGGAGCAGGTCGGTGACGCCGCCGGCGAGATCAAGACGTTTCTGCTCGCGTTCGCCGCGATCTCGCTCGTCGTCGCGGGCATGGTCATCTACAACACCTTCACGATCCTCGTCGCCCAGCGCACGAAGGAACTCGCGCTGCTGCGCTGCGTCGGAGCGAACCGCTCGCAGGTGTTCCGCAGCGTGCTCGCCGAAGCGGTCTTCATGGGCCTCGCGGCATCGGTTCTCGGACTCCTGGGCGGACTCGGCGTGTCGGCGGGCCTGCAGGCCTTCATCGGTTCGGTCGGCGGCCCCAGCGGCGGCGAGACCGAGATCCGCCTGCCGATCTCGTGGGTGACGATCGCCGCCGGCTTCGGCGTCGGTGTGGTCGTGACCGTGCTGTCCGCCGTGCTCCCGGCCCGCCGCGCCACGAAGGTCGCCCCGGTGGCCGCCCTGCGCTCGCAGCCCGACAGCCACGACGACGTCGCCCGCACCGGCAAGGTCCGGATCGTCATCGCGACGCTGATCGCGCTGATCGGTGGCGCGGCCGTCTACTTCGGTCTGCAGCAGGAGAAGGAAGAGCCGGCGATGTTCATCACCGGCGGCGCCACGATGGTGCTGCTGCTCGCGGTGCTGCTCCTCGGCCCGCTGTACGTGCCGCTGGTGAACCGCCTGTTCGGCAAGGCACTGCGCGGAGTTCCGGCCAAGCTGGCCTCGGCCAACGCGGGCCGCAACCCGAAGCGCACCGCCGCGACCACCGCGGCGTTGATGATCGGCGTCACCATCGTCGCCATGGTGACGGTCGTGGCCGGCAGCGGCCGCCAGACCATGAACGAGAAGGTCGACGCGCAGTTCCCGGCCGACTACGAGGTCAGCTCGAACGTCTACAGCCAGCCGCTGAGCCAGAAGTTCACCGATGAACTCACCAAGGTGAAGAACGTCGAGAAGATCGCGCCGGAGCTCTCCGTGTCGACCGAGTCGTCGCAGCTCCAGTACGCCTACGTGACCGGCTACCCGTCGGACGCGATCGGCTCGCTGGTCCGCGCCGACACGACCACCGGTCCGTTGGCCCCTCTCAAGGACAACGAGATCGCGATGCGCGAGAAGGACGCGAAGGAAGCGGGCCTCTCGATCGGTTCGTCGCTGAAGCTCGGCGACAAGGACTTCAAGGTCGTCGCGCTGGTCAAGGCCAACAACTACGGCACCGGCATCGTGACGCTGCCGGCGGCCCAGGGGCTGCTGAAGGAGGCCCCCAAGGGCTACCAGAAGCTGCTGGTCAAGCTCGCGCCGGGCACTGACATCACGGCCGCCCGCGCCGACCTGGAACGCGCCATCGCCACGTCGCCGGTCGCGGTGCTGAACTCCGCGGCGGAGACCAAGGCCGAGCTGAACTCGCAGATCGACCAGATCCTGCTGTTCATCTGGGCGCTCGTCGGCCTGGCGCTGATCATCGCCCTGTTCGGCATCGCGAACACGCTGACGCTGTCGGTGCTGGAACGGACCCGCGAGTCGGCCCTGCTGCGGGCACTCGGCCTCACCCGAGGTCAGCTGCGGCAGATGCTGGTGGTCGAGTCGATCCTGATGGCGCTGATCGGCGCGGTCGTGGGTGTCGCGCTCGGCGCCGGGTTCGGATGGCTGCTGGTCGAGGCGATCTCCAACTCGGAGTTCCAGATCAGCTTCTCCATCCCGTTCGGACAGATCGGCATCATGCTCGGGCTGGCGGTGATCGCGGCGATCATCGCGGCCGCTCTGCCTGCTCGCCGCGCGGCCAAGAACTCCGTGGTCGCGGGGATGGCCGAGGCATAGAACGCCCCGCCTGGCTCCGGTGCGTCGGGGACCGAACCAGGCGGGTTCGGGAGTGCGGAACAGGGGCCGCACGACCGGGGGATCGGTGGAGGTCCGGTGCTGTCGGGGCACCGGGCCTCCGCTGTGTTCGCCGTGTGCGTCCGTTCGGCCTACCGAACCGGCCCGTTACCCGCCCGTTCGACCCCTCAACCGGGGTTCGCGAAAAAACTTCGAGAGCACGCGTCACTTTCGGCCAGAAAACCCCTCTACCTGGGGTGAGGGACGACCGGAGCGAGGGCCCGGTCGTCCCTCCTCGTCGTTTTCGAGGGTCCGCGACCGGCTCAGCCGAGACACGCTCATTTTCCGGCACAGGTTTTTGTTGCCTGCCTCCACAAAGTTACGGAACGATGTCGACCGCTTGACACCCGCGCCTCTCCAGTTGAGTGTGAGAGCGCTCTCATCACAGTTAAGCGCCGCTCACGGCGTCGTCGAGGAGGACGGATGAGCACAAGGCTGGTCGGCAGCATCGCTGCGACCCTCGTGATGGTTCTGGCCGCGGGATGCGGCGGGAGTTCCGAGGCCGACGGCAAAGTAGAGCTGTCGCTTGGCCTGTTCTCCGACTTCGGTTACGACAAGCTGATCGAGGAGTACCAGGCCTCGCACTCGAACATCAAGATCGAGCAGCGTAAGGTCAAGATGGAGCAGCACAACACGCAGCTCGCGACTCAGCTCGCGGGTGGGCGTGGGGCGGCGGACATCGTCGCGCTCGAGGAGGGCGTGGTCTCGCAGTTCCGCGCTTCCAAGGACAAGTTCGTGAACCTCGCCGAGTACGGGGCGAAGGACCTCAAGGACCAGTGGGCCGGGTGGAAGTGGAACCAGGGCACGGCTGACGGCGGTGAGTTCGTGCTGGGGCTGGGCACGGACATGGGCAGCCTCGGGCTCTGCTACCGCCGCGACCTGTTCGAGGCGGCCGGGCTGCCGACGGACCGCGAGGCCGTCGCGAAGCTGTGGCCGACCTGGGCCGACTACTCGAAGGTCGCGGACCAGTTCACGGCCAAGACGCCGAACGTGAAGTTCGTCGACACCGGTCGCAACGTCTACAAGGCCATCCTCGACCAGACCGAGGAGGGCTACTTCGCGAAGGACGACTCGTACATCGCGGAGAAGAACGACAAGGTCAAGACGGCGTTCGACACGGCGGCGGCGCTCGGCACCAAGCAGCAGACCGGTGCCCTCGAGCCGTTCAGCCAGGACTGGAACGTCGCCCTGAAGCAGGGTTCGTTCGCCACCACCACCTGCCCGGCATGGGCACTCGCGCTGATCAAGGCGGGTGCCGGCGACGCGGCGGCCGGGAAGTGGGACGTGACGACGGCGCCCGGCGGCGGCGGCAACTGGGGTGGCTCGTTCCTCGCCATCCCGAAGCAGGGCAAGCACCCGAAGGAAGCCTACGAGCTGGCCAAGTGGCTGACGGACCCCGCGCAGCAGAAGCGCATCTTCAAGGAGACCGGCAACCTGCCCAGCCAGCCGAAGGTCTACCAGGACGCCGAGGTGCAGGCCACGGTCAACGAGTACTTCAACAAGGCTCCGGTGGGCAAGATCTTCGCGACCTCGGCGGAGTCGCTGAAGCCGACCTACCGCGGCACGAAGGACTCGAAGGTCGGACCGGTGTTCGCCACCGCGCTGACCCGCGTCGAGCAGGGCAAGCAGCCCGCCGCTGACGCGTGGACGCAGGCGTTGAAGGAAGCGACGGACGCCGCCAAGTGACGGCCCTTCGTACAGAGACCGAGGCGGCTCCGGCCGCCTCGGTTCCTTCTTCTCCGGAACCGAAGCGCCTCAGGCTGAACAGGTGGGACGCCAAGTACACGCCGTACCTGATCATCGCGCCGTTCTTCCTGGTGTTCGGGATCTTCGGGCTCTACCCGCTGGTCTACACGGCGTGGGTATCGCTGCACGACTGGCAGCTGATCGACGGCAACCAGGGATTCGTCGGTCTCGCCAACTACGTCGAGCTGTTCAGCGACAGCAAGTTCTGGAACGCGCTGTTCAACACGATCAGCCTGTTCATCCTCTCCACGGTCCCGCAGCTGCTGGCCGCGCTCGGCCTCGCCTCGCTGCTCGACCGGGGGCTGCGCGGGCGGGCGTTCTGGCGCGCGGGTGTGCTGCTGCCCAACGTCATCTCGGTCGCCGCGGTGGCACTGGTGTTCGCGCAGTTCTTCGGCCGTGACTTCGGCATCGTGAACTTCCTGCTGGGCTTCGTGGGCATCGACCCGATCGACTGGCGTGCCGAGACGTGGGCATCGCACCTCGCGGTGTCCACAATGGTCATGTGGCGCTGGACCGGTTACAACGCGCTGCTTTACTTGGCTGCGATGCAGTCGGTGCCCAAGGACATGTACGAGTCGGCCACTTTGGACGGTGCGTCGCGCTGGCGGATGTTCTGGTCGATCACCGTGCCGTCGATCCGGCCGACGATCCTGTTCACCGTCGTCACCTCGACGATCGGCGGTCTGCAGCTGTTCGCGGAACCGGCGCTGTTCGACCCGGGGTTCGCCGCCAACAACTCCACCGGTGGGTCCGACCGGCAGTTCCAGACGCTGGTGCTCTACATGTACGAGAAGGGCTTCCGCCTGTTCGACGCCGGGTACGCGGCCACCGTCGCGTGGATGCTGTTCCTGGTCGTCCTGGTGGTCGCGGTCATCAACTTCTCGCTGACGCGGCGCATCGCGGGCAAGGGGTGATCGCATGAAGAACGCCAAGGCAGGCCCTCTGCTTTACGGGTTCCTGGTCGCCGTGCTGGTGGCCTCGGTCTTCCCGCTGTACTACTCGTTCATCGTGGCGTCGAAGGACAACTCGGTTCTCGGCGAGAAGGTGCCACCGCTGATCCCCGGCGGGAACCTGGTCGAGAACATCACCCGCGTCTTCGACACCGTGGACTTCTGGCTCGCGATGCAGAACTCGTTCATCGTGGCCTCGACCGTGGCGATCTCGAACGTCGTGCTGGGCACGCTCGCGGGTTTCGCGTTCGCGCGGCTGCGGTTCAAGGGGCGCGACTCGCTGTTCCTGGTCGTGCTCGGCACCGCGATGGTGCCGACGCAGCTCGGCGTGATCCCGCTGTACATGCTGATGTCCGACCTCGACTGGTACGGCACGCTGCAGGCGGTCATCGTGCCGGTGCTGATCGGGTCGTTCGCGGTGTTCTGGATGCGCCAGGCGTGTGAGGAAACGGTGCCGCACGAGCTGATCGAGGCTGCCCGCGTCGACGGCTGCTCGGTGTTGCGGACGTTCTGGCACGTCGGTTTCCCCGCGGTGCGGTCGCAGGCGGCGGTGCTCGGCATGTTCACGTTCATGACGGCGTGGAACGACTTCTTCTGGCCGTTGATCGTGCTCGACCCCAACGACAGCCCGACGGTCCAGGTGGCCCTGTCGACGCTGGCCAGCGGGTACTACACCGACTACTCGTTGATGCTCGCCGGCGCCTCCATCGCGGTGCTGCCGGTGATCGCGATCTTCGTCCTGCTGTCCCGTCAGATCGTCGGCGGCATCATGCAGGGCGCGGTGAAGGGATGAGAATGAGGACCGACTCGGACGTGGAGGTCGCACAGGAGGTGCTGACCTTCCCGCCGGACTTCCTGTGGGGAGCGGCGACCGCGGCGTTCCAGATCGAAGGTGCGACCACTGCAGACGGTCGTGGCGCCTCGATCTGGGACACGTTCGCCGCGACGCCGGGCAAGGTGCTGGCCGGCGACACGGGTGACCCGGCCTGCGACCACTACCACCGGTACTCCTCCGATGTGGACCTGATGGAGTCGCTCGGGCTGGCCTCGTACCGGTTCTCCGTCGCGTGGCCCCGGATCCAGCCCAGTGGCAGCGGACCGGTGGAGGAGCGCGGTCTCGCGTTCTACGACCGGCTGGTGGACTCGTTGCTGGAGAAGAACATCCAGCCGCTGGTCACGCTGTACCACTGGGACCTGCCGCAGGTGCTGGAGGACTTCGGTGGCTGGCGCAACCGCGACACCGCTTACCGCTTCGCCGACTATGCCGCCCTCGTGCATGAACGGCTCGGCGACCGGGTGGAGGCCTGGACCACGCTGAACGAGCCGTGGGTGTCGGCGTTCCTGGGCTACGGCAACGGAATCCACGCGCCGGGCATCACCGACGCGGTGGCGTCCCTGGAAGCCGCGCACCACCTGCTGCTGGCCCACGGGCTCGCCACGCAGGCGTTGCGCGCGCAGGCACCGGAGTCGCACCGGCTGTCGATCGTGCTGAACTTCAGCACGGTCTGGGGAGACGACGCGGAGGCCGTTCGCAAGGTCGACGGGCTGCAGAACCGCATCCTGCTCGACCCGGTCTGCGGCCGCGGCTACCCGCTCGACGTCCTGCAGGACACGACGTGGCTGGGTGACTGGACGAACGTGGTCCGCGACGGTGACATGGAGACCATCGCGACCCCGATCGACTGGATCGGCGTGAACTACTACAACCCCACCCGCGTCGCGCCCGCCGACCCCGACTTCGTGCCGGCCGGACCGCACGCGGGCCTGCGCGGTGTGGCGTTGCAGCCGCCGCAGGGCGAGCTGACCGGGTTCGGGTGGGAGCAGAACGCCGACGCGTTCACCGAGCTGCTGGTGCGGTTGTCGCGCGACGCCGGCGGGGTGCCGCTGGTGGTCACGGAGAACGGGTCCGCGTTCCCCGACGTCGTGGACGAGATGGGCCGCGTGGTCGACGTCGAGCGGACGAAGTACCTGGTGGACCACGTGCGTGCGGTGCACCGGGCGATCTCGGAGGGCGCCGACATCCGGGGTTACCTGGCGTGGTCGCTGCTCGACAACTTCGAGTGGGCGGCCGGGTACTCGCAGCGGTTCGGGATCGTGCACGTCGACTTCGAGACGCAGCGGCGCACGATCAAGGAAAGCGCGGTCACGTTGTCCCGGATCATCGGGCAGAACGGGCTTCCCGCGCACGGCTACACCGTTTAGCCGCAGAGACGGGCCGAGGGGGCCTTGGCGCTCTCACCTGCGGATACTTCTGTCCACAGGTGAGAGCGCTCTCTTCTTTCCGGACTGGTCAGCGGCGCCGCAGCACGCGCGGGTCGGCGTGCAGGTTGTCGGCGAGCCTGATGGTGATGAACTCGTTGTTGTCCGGCTTGCCAGGGGTGCGGCCCGACGACGACGGGAAGTTGTTGTCGTTGAGCACCGCGATCGTGCGGTCGTCGAGGATCGTGACGTCCTCGATCGTGGTGAACGGGAACCGGAACGGGTCCGCCTGGCCACCGACGTGCTTGGGGTTCGCCAGGTTCAGCAGGTCGGCGACGAGCGTCTTGTCGAGCTTGCCGTCTTTGTCCCGGTCGCGCTTGTCGGCCAGGTAGACGCGCTTGACCAGCGCGTCGGCGCCCTGTGCGCCGTCCCGTTCGATGATCAGCAGGCGGTTGCTGTCGACCGCGATCGCGTCGCCGATGGCGAAGTTCGGGTTCTCCAGCTGGTAGAACCACTTCTTGCCGGTGAACGAGTTGGACGCGATGTCGAACTCGTTGAGGCGCAGCGTTCCCGGGGTGTCACCGGCGACCGTGCCCTCCAGCTGCGCGTTGATCGTCTTGCCGTCGGGGGACAGCGTGATGCCCTCGAAGCCCTTGCTGCCACCGATGTTCGGGTTGCCGGCGGGGTTCTCGGGAGCGCGCACGCCCGGCAGCGGGACCGGCGCGGCGAGGAGACGTCCCGCGCGGTCGAAGTGCAGCAGGTACGGGCCGAACTCGTCACCCATCCAGTAGCTGCCGTCCGAGCCCCTGGTGAACGACTCGACGTCGAGGTCGGCGCCGGTCAGCACGCGGTCGGCGCGGGTGAGCGGGGTCTTGATGTGGCCGTTGGGGTCGGTCAGCGTGATGCCGCCGAGCACGTCCACGTTGCCCGACTTGAAGTCCGGCGCGATGCGGTGGATGCGCAGGTTGAAGTCCGCGCTGTTGGCCTTGGTGCCGTAACCGTTGTCGGACAGCACGTCGTAGGTGCCGTCGCTGTTGCGCAGGACACCGCTGAAGCCCTGGACGGGCTGGTCGGCGAACGGCGGGGTGACACCGTTGACAGGGGCGGTGCCGAGGGCCGATCCGCTCGGCTCGCTTCCCGGGACGTAGGTCTCGGCGGGCAGCGAGGCGAAATTGGTCAGCGAGGCCTGCTTGGGAGCGCCGTGACGGGTCGCTTCCGGCGCGGCGGCGGTCGGCGTGGCCAGCGCGGTGACGGTGAGCAGGGTGAGGCCTGCGGCCAGTGTTCTCCTCATGCCGCGACCCTATGTCGATCGTTTTACCCGTGGTTCGCGTCGCGGCAACAAGTTCCATGAACTCTTGACGTCATGACCACGACCTGGCGCATGCGCATCGAACTCAGCGACAGCCCCGGCGCGCTCGCCCGCGTCACCGTCAGGCTCGCCGCGGCCGACTGCAACGTCCTCGCGCTGCACGTGATCCCCGTCCCAGGCGGAGTGCTCGACGAGATCGTCGTGCGGGCGGGCGAGGGCGTGCTCCCCGCGGACCTCGTCGAGGCCGTGCGCAGCGAGGGCGGCAAGTGCGTGGGGATCACCGGCGCCGACATGAAGGAGCTGCTGGACGAACCGACGGCGGTGTTGCGTGCCGCCAAGATGGCGTTGTCTGATCCGGACCAGACCGCGGAGGCACTGCGTCAGGTGCTGGCCGCCGACTCGGTGACCTACGGCGAGGCGGCTGACGGCCAGGTCCAGTTGGGAGACATGGTGGCCCGGCGCGGCTGGGCCGGGTTCACCCAGGTCGAACTCGCCCGCGCGCACGCGTTGCTCGACCTCCTGGCCGCGCCGGCACCCGCAGTGCGAGGAATGCTCAGCGATGACGGCGTGGCCCTGGTTCTGCGCCCCGGCACCAACGCGGACGAGGACGCGGTCGGCGACCTGCACACCCGTTGTTCCATGAGGACGTTGTTCAACCGGTACCACTCCGGCATGCGCACCGTGCCCCGCCGCTGGCTGCACCGGCTGCTCAACCCGCCGCGCGGCACCACGATCCTCGCCCAGTGCGCGGACCAGGCGGTGGCGCTGGGCCAGCTCATCCACACCGGAACACCGGACTGCGCCGAGGTCTCGCTGTTGGTGGAGGACGCCTGGCAACGCCGGGGCGTGGGCGCGGCCCTGCTCGGCGCACTGGCCTCGGACGCCCGCGCCGCCGGGTACACCGAGCTCGTGGCGTGGTGCCTGCCGTCGGAAAGCGCTCTGGTGCGGACGGCCGCGAGGGCGGGCCTGGAGACCACGACACGCCGGGAGGACGGCCTGCTCCGCGTCTCAATCGCACCCCGCGGCCGCGCTCTGAAGACGCCTGTTGCAAAGGTCAGGGCTGAAAAAACAGGATGAACAGCGGGGAAACCCTCCTCGGAGATCGCTTGCAGCTAAGCTGACCAGCGACTCAAAGGTTTTCATCGAGGAGTGGTGGTGCTCGTGTCCAACCACGCGCGTCCGACGTTGGAGGACGTGGCCGCGAGGGCTGGGGTCAGCCGCGCCACGGCGTCACGAGTGCTGAACGCGTCGCCGCGCGTCAGCCCCGAGGCACTGGAGGCCGTGAACGCCGCCGTGTCGGCCCTGGGCTACCAGCCGAACCGCGCCGCACGCGCCCTCGTGACCCGCCGAACCGGCGCCGTGGCGGTGCTGTTCTCGGAGCCCGAGCCCAAGATCTTCGACGACCCGCACTTCGCCCGCCTGATCCGCGCAGGCGCCCGCGCGCTGGCCGACGTCGACGTGCAGATGGTCCTGATGCTGGTGCACTCACTGGACGACCAGGTGCGCGCGCACCGCTTCTTGGCTGGCGGCCACGTCGACGGTGCCCTGGTGTTCGCGCCGCACCGCAACGACGAACTCGTGTCGATCGTGAAGAAGCTGCCGCTGCCGGTCGTCTACGCCGGCAAGCCGTGGGGGTCGCTGCGGGGGATGCACCTCGTGGACAACGACAACGAGGGCGGCGCTGTCCTCGCCACCGAGCATTTGAAGTCGCTCGGGCGCAAGAAGATCGTGCACGTTTCCGGGCCGTTGGACGAGTTGTCCGCCATTGACCGGTTGAACGGGTTCAAGACCGCTTTGTCGTTGGACGACAAGGGGGCGGCGAAACTTGTTGAAGACGGTGGGTTCACTCGCGAGGGTGGGCGCAAGGCGATGTCGGTGTTGTTGTCTCGGATGCCTTCGTTGGATGCGGTGTTCGTGGCGTCCGACTTGATGGCGGCCGGGGCGCTGGAGTCGTTGCACGAGGCTGGGCGGCGGGTGCCGGAGGATGTTGCTGTGGTCGGGTTTGACGACCATGTGGCCATTGCTGAGCACACTTCGCCGCCGTTGACTTCGGTGCGGCAGGACTCTGATGAGCAGGTCAAGCACATGGTTGAGCATCTGATGAAGCTGCTTCGGGATGAGACGGTCAAGAGGAAGCAGCAGATGTTGCCGACTGTGTTGGTGCGGCGCGAGTCTGCTTGAGGCGCCTGGTCCGTAGGTGGTCGGGTTGGCACCGAGGGTTCCTGTTTAGGGATTTCGGGGCTCCGCCCCGGACCCCGCCAATCTGATCAAAGACCTGCCCACGCCACACGCGGGTTGATGGCACGCCAGTTGCGTTGGGCGGCGGCGCGTTGCGTAGGTGGTCCGGTTCGGGTGGGTGGTCCCGTCACAAGCCGTACCAGGAGCTGGCCACACGAGGTCAGGGGTGTCAACTCGACGAAAAGCGTGTCGAGTTGACACCCCTGACCTC
>NZ_JBSGXZ010000052.1:0-55139 GCF_053610285.1 Lentzea sp. NPDC054927 | reverse complement strand
CAACTCCGCCCAACGCAACAGGCGTGCCATCAACCCACGCACGGCGAAGGCACCCCCAGATCAGATTGGCGGGGGTCTGGGGGCAGCGCCCCCAGGAAACGCACGCAACAGGAACCCGCCACCCGCAAGGCGACCACCCTCAAAACTCGCGCCCCAATTGGTCTAAACCTTGACAGCCAAACCCACACCCTGAAACCGTGAGCCCTTACGCCGCCACCACAAGGTCCCCCCTTGCCCTGGAGGATGGCGTGACATCTCGCAGAGTGCGTGCAGCACTCACGGCGCTGGTATTGGCCGGATCAGGAGTACTGGTGACCGGAACAGCAGAAGCTGCGACCTCACTACAGGAACTGGTCCCCCAACCAGCCCAAATCCAACCCCGCCCAGACATCACCTTCACCCTCACCGCATCCGCCAAGATCCAGCAAGCCGCGGACACGGCCAAGCAACCAGCAGAACTCCTGGCCGACATCCTGCGCCCCTCGACCGGCTTCGCCCTCCCCATCACCACCGAGGTAGGCGGCAACGGCATCGTCCTAGCACCCGGCGCCGACCAGAAGGTGGGCCCAGAGGGCTACCAACTGGACGTCACGCCACAGCAAGTGGTCATCCGGGCCAACACCACCCAGGGCCACTTCAACGGCATCGCCACCCTCCGCCAGCTCCTCCCACCCAAGGCCGAGGCGAAGACCAAGCAACAAGGCCCATGGACGGTCCCCGGCGCCAGCATCCTCGACTACCCGAGATACCAGCACCGCGGCGCGATGCTCGACGTCAGCCGGCACTTCTTCACGCCGGACCAGGTCAAGCGCTACATCGACCAGATCGCCGCGTTCAAGATCAACTACTTCCACCTGCACCTGAGCGACGACCAGGGCTGGCGGCTGGAGATCAAGAGCTGGCCCGAGCTCACCAAGATCGGTGGCAGCACTGAGGTCGGCGGCCGCAAGGGGCAGCTGTTCTACACCCAGGACCAGTACAAGGACCTGGTCGCGCACGCGGCGAGCCGGGGTATCACGGTCATCCCCGAGTTCGACATGCCCGGCCACACCAACGCGGCGCAGGCGAGCTACGCCGAGTTGAACTGCGACGGCAAGAAGCGACCGCTGTACACCGGCACCGACGTCGGCTTCTCCTCCCTCTGCATCAGCAAGGAGATCACGTACAAGTTCATCGAGGACGTGGTCAAGGAGGTCTCGGCGATCACTCCCGGCCCGTACTTCCACATCGGTGGTGACGAGGCTCTGAGCACGCCGGACGCGGACTACGTGAAGTTCATGAACCGCGTGCTGCCGATCGTCAAGAAGTACGGCAAGACCACGGTGGGCTGGCACGAGTTCGTCAAGACCACCAAGGACACCGCGGTGATCCCGCAGTTCTGGGGCACCACGCGCACCGACGCCAACGTGGCCGCGGCGGCCCAGCGCGGCAACAAGGTGCTGATGTCGCCGGCGAACCGGATCTACCTGGACATGAAGTACAACAAGAACACCAAGCTCGGTCTGGACTGGGCCGGTCTCGTCGAGGTCAAGGACTCCTACAGCTGGAACCCCGGCGCCTACCTCAACGGCGTGACAGAAGCCAGCGTCCGGGGAGTTGAGGCTCCACTGTGGACGGAGACCTTGAAGACCTCCTCCGACATCGAGCAGATGGCGTTCCCACGCCTCGCCGTGGCCGCGGAACTCGGCTGGGCGCCGGCGAGCGTCCACAACTGGGACACGTTCGCCCCGCGGCTGGGCGCGCAGGGACCACGCTGGAAGGTCCAGGGCGTCAACTTCTACGCGAGCACGCAGGTGCCGTGGAAGAAGTGACCATTCGGTAGCTCCCAGAACAGGTAGCTCTCAGAACGGGTAGCTCCCGGAGCAGGTAGCTCTTAGAACGGGTAGCTCCCGGAGCAGGTAGCTCTTAGAAGTAGCCCTGCCCGCGGTCGGAGTAGCTGACCAGCAGGTGCTTCACGCGGCGGTACTCGGCGAGCACGGCGGTGTTCGCCGGGTACGCGTAGTAGTTGTTGACCCACACCCGCTCGGCGCGCAGGTCGTGGCCGACGTTGTGCGCCCGCGCGACGTCGCGGCTCCAGATGCCGGCGCCGAGCTGGGCGGTGGCCTCGTTCGCGATCTTCACCGCGTCGTCGCGGTCGTCGAACCTGGTCACCGAGACGACCGGGCCCAGCACGTCGTCGGCGAACACCGCGGAACGGTGATCACCTTCGAAGATCGTGGGCTGGACGTAGTGGCCGGAGGCCTCGCCTCCGGTCACCAGGCGCGCGCCCTCGGCCTTGCCGCGCTCCACGTACGCAAGAACGCGATCGCGTTGCGCAAGACTGACGACAGCGCCGACCATCGTGTCGGTGTCGAGCGGGTCGCCCGTGCGGAGCTGCCGCGTCCGCTCCGTCGCCAGGTGCAGCAGTTCCTCGTAGACGGCGGTCTGGATCAGCGCGCGCGACGGGGCCGTGGTGATCTCGCCCTGGTTGGCCGCGAACATCGCGAAGCCTTCCAGCGCCTTGTCCAGGAAGCTGTCGCGTTGCGCGGTGACGTCCGAGAAGAAGATGTTGGGGCAGCGGCCGGAGACGACCGGGTGGTCGTCGGTGCCGGTGACCACGTTCACCACGCCGGGCGGCAGCAGGTCCGCGATCACGCCGAGCAGCACGTGGATCGACGCCGGCGTCTGCAGGGCGGGCTCCAGCACCACGGCGTTGCCCGCGGCCAGCGCGGGAGCCAGCACGCGACCGGCGTTCATCAGCGGGAACGTCCACGACAGGCGCTGGTGCACCACGCCGAGCGGCTGGAACGAGCGGTAGTCGCAGGTGTCGCGGCCGAGCTGCTCGACCTCGCCCACCTCGGTGCGGATGACCGCGGCGAACTGGCGGAACTGCTCGATCAGCAGCGGCACGTCGGCGACCAGTGCCTCGCGGACGGGCTTGCCGTTGTCCCACGTCTCGGCGACCGCGAGCTCGGTCGCGTGCTCCTCCACCCGGTCCGCGATCTCGCACAGGACCGTGGCGCGCTCTCGTGCCGTGGTGCTTCCCCACGCCCGTGCGGCGCCGCTGGCAGCGTGCAGAGCACGCGCCCGGTCGGCATCAGTGCCGCGCGCGACCTCTGTGAACACCTCACCGGTCACCGGCGTGACGTTCTCGACGTACTCACCGGACACGGGCGACACGTAGTCGCCGCCGATGAAGTGGTCGTACCTCTGCCGGTACGCGACCACGCTGCCGGGCTGACCCGGTGCCGCGTACTGCGTCATTCTGGACTCCACTGTTTGGACGGCACTGTTTCGGACGGCCTGCTGAAGGGCTGGAGCGGGGGAAATGAGAAAGTAGCCAGCAGAACGTTGCATGCTCGTTGCAAGCCGCGGACGGATCAGTGACCCACGAACCCGGGCAACACGCACTGTTGCTGAGTCGCGTAAGAGACGCCGTGTTGAGTGGTACTCGCACGGTGAATTCGCCACGCTCGGTGATTTCCGCGTCGTGGCAACGGTCACTCGCCGCCAACGTCGATCCGGACCTGCACACCGCGCCCACGGTCTTCGCCGCCGACGAACTCTCCGACCTGCGCGAACGGCATCCACTGCACCCGAGCCTGCCGATGCTGCGCGAGACCCTGCTGGGCTTCGCGGAGGAGGCAGGGCACATCATGATCGTCGCGGACGCGCAGGGCCACATCCTGTGGTGCGAGGGCTCCCACGAGACCCGCGGCAGCGCCGAGGACGTCGGCCTCGCGGAGGGAACGCGCTGGTCAGAGGATGCGGCGGGAACGAACGGGATGGGTACCGCGCTGGCGGTGAACTCCGCCGTCACGGTCCACTCGGCCGAGCACCTGGTGCGGACCTACCACCACTGGACGTGCGCGGCGAGCCCGATCCGCGACCCGGACACCGGCACGACGATCGGCGTCGTCGACCTCAGTGGCCCGATCGAGACCGTCCATCCCTCGATGGTGGCATTGGTCTCGGCGTCGGCCCGGCTCGCCGAGTCGGAGATGCTCGCCAGGATGCACGCCCAGGACGAGGAGCTGCGGGCACGCAACATGCGGCACCTGATGGCGTTGCGCGGCGAGCCCGGCGCGCTGCTCAGCCCGACCGGACGCGTCGTCGCGGTCGAGCCGTACGGACTGCTGCCGTCGCGCGTCGACGTCTCCAGCGACCGGGTGCTGCTGCCGGACGGCCGCGAGGCGGTGCTGGAACCGCTCGCCCAGGGTTATCTGCTGCGCGTGCCCCGGCAACGCCACGTCCGGCGAAGCGTGTTGTCGCTGTCGTTCCTGCTGCCGGAGCCCAAGGTCGTGCTGGACGGACGCGAGGTGCCGATCTCGTTGCGGCACGCGGAGATCCTCGGCGCGCTGACGCTGGACGGCAGGCTGTCCGCCGACCAGCTGGCACTGCGGCTCTACGGCGAGCGCGGCAACCCGACGACCGTGCGCGCCGAGCTGCACCGGCTGCGCGCCCAGCTGGGCCCCGACGTGCTGGCGACCCGGCCCTACCGGCTGACCGCCGACGTCGAGGCCGACTTCCTCGCCGTGCGGACCGCACTGCGGAACGGCGACGTGCCACTGGCCGCCTCCCGCTACCGCGGCTCCCTGCTGCGCCGCTCCGAAGCACCCGTCGTGCGCAACGAGCGGGACGACCTCGCGACGGGCGTGCGCAAGGCCGTCCTGTCTCGCGGAGACGCGAACGCGCTGTGGACGTTCACCCAGACCGACTCCGGCGAACACGACGTCGAGGCACTGGAACAGCTGGTCAGGCTGCTTCCGCCGGACGACGTTCGGCGCGCCATCGCCACCGCCCGCCTGAGGAGACTCGACAGCGACGACTAGCCACCGTTGACAAGAGTCTCAGCAACTGAATATCTTCTCAACTAAGAGACTTAGTTGAGGGGGCTGTTATGCGCGTACTCATCATCGGAGCGGGGACCGGTGGCCTGTGCCTGGCGCACGGGCTGAAGAAGGCCGGCGTGGACGTGGCGTTGTTCGAACGCGACCGCACGCCGCGCAGCATGTTGATCGGCTACCGGGTCGGGATCAGCCCGGACGGCAGCAAAGCGCTGCACAGCTGCTTACCGCCGGACGTGTTCGCTGAGTTCGTCCGCACCACCGCCAAGCCGCCGGTGCGGATCAACATGCGGACCGAGAAGTACAAGGAACTGCTGGTCGGCGACCTGCCGCCGGCCACGGACGAGACCAGGGCCGAGAGGTCCGTGAGCCGCATCGCGATGCGCACGGCGTTGCTCAACGGCCTGGAGAACGTCGTCCAGTTCGACAAGACCTTCACGCACTTCAGCCGCAACGACGACGGCACGGTCACCGCGTTCTTCGACGACGGCACGTCCGAGACCGGTGACGTGCTGGTCGGCGCGGACGGCGCGCAGTCCAAGGTGCGCAAGCAATACCTGCCGCACGCGAAGATCGCGGACACCGGCATCACGTCGATCGCCGCCAAGCTGCCGCTGACGCCGGAGAACGTGAAGCTGCTGCCACCACTGGCCGACGGCGCCGTCACGCTGCTGTACGGGCCGAAGGGCGCGTTCGTGATCATCCACGTGATGCGCTTCGAGGGCGAAGGCGTCGAGGACGACTACATCATGTGGGGCTACGCGGCCTCGCACGACAAGTTCCCGGACATGGAGGGCATGAGCCAGGAACAGCTCAAGCAGGTCGTGCTGGACCTGACGCCGAAGGTCCACCCGAACCTGCGGGAGCTCTTCCGGCGCGGCGACCCCGGGACGGTGTTCCAGATCAAGGTCCGCACGTCAGAGCCGCTGGAGCCGTGGAAGTCGAGCAACGTCACGTTGATCGGCGACTCGGTGCACCTCATGACGCCCGGCCGCGGGATCGGCGCCAACACCGCCCTGCGCGACGCGGAGTTGTTGTGCCGCAAGCTGACCGAGGCCCACCAGGGCAAGAATGCCGTGCAGGCGATCTCCGAATACGAGCAGGAGATGGTCAAGTACGGCTTCGAGGCCGTGCTGGCGTCACGCGAGCAGATGGACGGCAACGGCGCGATCCACAAGCCCGTGATCGGCCGGATCGTGCTGGCGTTCCTGCGGACGTTCCTGCGCGTGACCAACGCCGTGCCCGCCCTGAAGCGGAAGATGCTGGCCGAGGACGCCGCCCACCGTGATCACGTAAATTCAGCGCATGAGGTTGTTCACGCCGGGTGAGGTCGTGGTGCGGCGTGAGGTGCTGCACGGCAAGGTCTGGTCGGAGATGCCGACCAGGGTGATCGTGGACGAGCCGGGACTGCTCGCGGTGTTCGTGGAGCCGGGCACCCGGCTCACCTACCCCGACCACCACCACCCGCACCCGTGGGACAAGCCGGAACGCGGCTTCTGGCGGGGCCACGGCAAGCTGATGCTGCACCGCCCGCAGGACGCCTACTCGGTCGACCTGTTCTGGAAGGGCGACGACCGGGTGTTCGGCAACTACTACCTGAACCTGCAGGCGCCCTACCGCCGCGTCGAGGACGGGTTCGAGACCCTCGACCACGCGCTGGACTACACCCTCGCGCCGGACGGCACCTGGGAGCAGCGCGACCTCGACGAGTTCGAGGAGCAGGTCGCGTCGGGCAAGTACACGGCGGACGAGGCAGAGGCGATCAGGGCAGAGGGCCTCAAGATCGAGAAGATGCTGGCGTCCGGCGAGATCTGGTGGGACACGGCCTGGGCGAACTGGCAGCCGTCGACGGTGTGGCAGTGAAAGTTCGACCGCTCACGTTCGACACGCTCGTCGCCGAGATCGTCTCCCGCGTCAGCGCGCTGGACGGCCGGGTGCGGGTGCTGATCGACGGCGCACCCGCGGCCGCGCCGGGCAAGCTCGCGGACGCCGTGGTGGAACCGTTGCGCGCCTTGGGTCGTGCGGTGCAGCGAGTGTCCACGGAGGACTTCCTGCGACCGGCGTCGGTGCGGCTGGAACACGGCCGCACCGACCCGTACTCGCACCGCCACGACTGGTTCGATCTGGGCGGCCTCCAGCGCGAGGTGCTCGACCCCGCGCTGGACGGCAAGGTGCTGCCGTCGCTGTGGAACGCGGCGACGGACAGGGCCAGCCGCGCCGAGTACGTCGACGTGCCCGACAACGGCGTGGTGATCGTCGACGGCACCCTCCTGCTGGATCGCTGGCTGCCGGCCGAACTGACCGTGCACCTGTGGCTCTCCCCCGGCGCCCTCGAGCGCAAGACCACCGAACAGTGGACGCTGCCCGCCTTCGACGACTACGAACCGGTGGCGGACCTCTTCGTCCGCTACGACCACCCGGACCGGCCAGGCCTGGTCGAGTCGTGAACCGCGCCTCCTCCTGCGGACATAGACGGTGCAGAGGGGAGGAACTGTGACCGACGAAGAACTCTGGGAACTGGTCCGCGACGGGAACGGAGAGGCGTTCGGTGAGCTGTTCGAACGGCATTCGCAGGCCGTCTTCACGTACTGCCTGAGACGCACCGGGATCTGGGCGGTCGCCGAAGACCTGATGTCCGTCGTGTTCCTGGAAACGTGGCGCAAACGCACGACAGTGACGGTTGAGGGGTCGTTGTTGCCGTGGTTGTACGGCGTCGCGCTCGGGGTCACCCGCAACCACCGAAGATCCCGAACGCGGTACCGAGCCGCGTTGAACCGGGTGCCACCGGCCGAAGCCCACGGCGATCACGCGGACGACGTGGCGCGGAAGGTGGACGCGGAAACACGGACCAGGGCAGTGATCGAGGAGCTGTCGAAACTGCCGCGCAAGGACCGCGAGGTGCTGGAGATGGCGGCGTGGTCAGACCTGACCCACGCCCAGATCGCCGACGTGCTCGGCATTCCCGTCGGCACGGTGAAGTCCCGGCTGGCCCGCGCCCAGCGCACCTTGCGTGAGGCAGCCACCCTGAACGAACACAGCGTGGAGGAGGTCCGGTGAACATCACGCCCGAGATCCCGCAAGTCGACCCGATCCGCGTGCAGGCCCGCAAGCACGCGCTGCTCTACGAGATCGGTCAACGGCCTGCGCGCCGTGGGTGGCGCCTCGCCGTGCCCGCGACAGGGTTGGCGGCAGCGGTGGCGATCGGTGCGGTGTGGTGGATGTCGCCCACGCCGCCCGGGCTCACCGACGCCGCAGCCGTCGACCGGTGCCAGACGGCCCTCAGCATGTTGAGAATGCCTTGGCCGGGCCCTGGCGAGGTGAGCTCCTCGGTCGTCGACCGGCGCGGGAACGTAGTCCTCGTCCTGCTGACCGGTCGAGAGACCATGTGGTTCTGCATGTTCGAAGGGGAGTCCTGGGTCGGCGACAGCGAATCCCCCCGAGGCAGCGGGGACACGAGGCTCGTGGCCTACCAGGGCGACACCGTCGAGGGAAAGCCCACAGGCATGGCGTACGGACGGGTCCGTCCCGACGCGCACACCGCCCGCCTGGACACCGCGGACGGCAGGAAGGTGCCCGTGCTGCTCGACAAGGGCTGGGCGGTCACGTGGTGGCCGTCCGACGCGAAGGCGAAGCTCGTCACGCTCTACGACGAGGCTGGTCACGTTCTCGAGACCGCGGTGCCCGAGAACAGGTAACCTGCGAGGCATGTGGCGGCCGGAGACCAAACAGCGAGCGTTGTTGGTGCTCGCGGTCTTCCTGCCTGCCCTCTACGCCTTCACGTTGTTCTCCTCCCCGACCGAGGTCGTCGCGGCCGTGACCGCGCTCGCCCTCGCGTTGATGGTCGTCGTCGCGCTGGTGCCGCTGTCGGTGGCACCGGCGCGGTCGCTCGCGATCAGGGAACGCGCTCAACGATCGGCCCAGCTGCGGCTGCGAAACCCTGACGCCGCAGGGAAACCCCGTCCTCGAGCACCGGGATGCCGGACGTTCTGACTCGGTCAGTCACGTCCCGCTCTTCCCAACTCGATACGGAGAACCAACCCTTGTTCGCTGACCTGGGCGCCGCCCTGGCGAGCTTCGGCATGCCCGCGCTCGCCATCATCGTGTTCACCATGGCCGTGCGGCTGATGCTGCATCCGCTGGCCCGTGCCGCCGTGCGCGGCGAGAAGGCCAAGGCCAAGCTCGCCCCGGAGATCCAGAAACTGCAGAAGAAGTACGGCAAGGACCTGATGCGGCTCTCCGAGGAGTCGCAGAAGGTCTACAAGAAGAACGGCGTTTCGATGTTCGCCGGCATGCTGCCGATGCTCGCGACGATGCCGTTCTTCATGGTCATGTACCAGGTCGTCACGACCCCCAACCCACTTCTGGCGGGGTCGATTTTCGGGGTTCCGCTAAGTGCTCATTTCATGAGCAGTTTTGAGTGGGTGTTCTTCGTGCTGTTCGGCCTGCTGGCCGCCGTCGCGTACCTCACCGTGCGCTGGCAGCAGTCGCGGATGGCCGCGAACCCGTCACCGACGCCCACGCCGGGATTCATGAACGGGCTCATCAAGGTGCTGCCGTTCGGCACGATCCTGGTGGCCGCGTACCTGCCGCTGGCCGCCGGGCTGTACCTGCTCACCACGACCACGTGGACGATCGCGGAACGAGCGTTGCTCTACCGCATCCTGAGCTGAAGCTGGGCGATCAGCCGGACGAGCGGGTCGTCCAGATCCAGGCCGTCACCGTTCTCCCTGGCCCGCTTCAGCCGGTACCGCAACGTGTTCGGGTGGACGTGCAGCCGTTCCGCGGCGGCGCGCACGTCCCCCAGCGCGTCCAGGTAGGCCAGCAACGACTTCGCGAGCTCCGGGTCGAGCGCGTCGATCCGGGGATCGCGGATCCGGGGATTGTCCTGGAGCAACGCCAAGATCTCGCTCACCAGCACTTGTGAACGAACGTCGGCGAGCGTCGCCACCTCGGCGTCGAGGTCGCGGGCCATCGCGTCCAGCACGCGTTCGGCTTCCTGCCGGGAGATCCGCACTTCGTCCAAAGTGGACACCGTGGAGCCGACGGCGGCCTGCACCGACGTGTGCAGGTGGCGTCGGGCCGTGGTGACGATTTCCCGGGTCAGGTTCAGGAGTTGGGCGTTCGGGGCGAGGTCCGGCAACAACACGTAGGTGCGGCCGCCGGACTCGCTGACCAGTGCGCTGCGCCGATAGGCCGCGGCGTGCACGGAGATCAGGCCGGTCATCTCGGCGCGGCGGAGTTCGTGTTCGCTGCGGTCACCCTCGCCGCCACGCAACGCGAACACCACGACCGCGGCGGGTTTGCGCGGGTCGGCGCCGATCTGGCCGGCGACCGTCACCGCGTCCATGCGGCCGGTCAGCAGCGCGGCGAGGAGGTTCTCGCGGAACCTCGACGTGGGCTGGTTGCGCTGCTGGATCAGGTGCGGGGCGGTGACGCGGGCGGCACCGAGCAACGCCCGTTCGGCCTGCTCGGTCAACGGCTGGTCGCCCTGCTGCACCCAGATCGTGCCGAGCGGCTGCGCACCCGCGTGGATGCCGACGGCGATGCGGCGACGGATGCCGAGCTCGGGACGTTCGTCGATCCGCACAACTTCCTCCGACGAGCGGAGCAGGTTGTAGACACCCCACTCGCGCAGCATCTTCAGGTACGGCTCGGGCCCCTGACGGCCGAGGATGGAGAGCCGGCGCAGTTCGTCGACCTCGTCGGACGACCGGGAGTAGGCGAGCACGCGGCTCGCGGTGTCCTCGATGCTGACGATCCCGCCGGTCAGCGTCGCAATCGTTTGCGCGAGCGCGAACAGGTCGCCGAGCACCTCGCCGTCGTCGGTCGTGGTCGTCAGCACGCCCTTGGCCAGCGACTCCAGGTGTCCCCAGCGGACCTCTGGCCGGACTTCGAGCAACGCCACGCCCGCGTCCACCGCCGCCTGTTCGAGCGCCTGGGACGACTCCTTGACCGCCACCGCGGCGGCTTTCGCCCGGCCGGCGGCCCTGATCAGCGGCAGTGCGGCCCGGCCTCGTGCGCCGATGAGCAGGGCGAGGTCGCCCGCCGCGACGTCCGGCGGGTCGTCCGGATCCATGATCACGACATCGCGCACGTCGACCTCCAGGCCGTTGGGGGCGACCTGCAGTTCGACGAGGGGATCGCCGAGCGCGATCAGGATGTGCCGGAGGCTCATAACTGTCCGATCGTACATCTGACCTGATGAATCTTGGCCAGTTGCACAACGGGTGGTGACCTGCGCGGACTTACGGTTCAGGCACCGACTAGAGGAGGAGTTGCGAGTGGACGCGGTCACCCAGGTTCCCGCCCCGGTCAACGAGCCGGTCCTGCAGTACGCCCCCGGTACCCCGGAGCGCGCCGAACTGCAGGCGAAGCTGGCGGAGCTGCAGAAGGAGCCGCTCGAGCTCACCCTGACCATCGGTGGCGAACAGCGCATGGGTGGCGGCGAGCGGATCGACGTCGTCCAGCCGCACAACCACCGCTCCGTGCTCGGCACCCTGGCCGGCGCGACCCAGCAGGACACGGTCGACGCACTGGCCGCTGCCCGCGAGGCGGCCCCGGCGTGGCGCGCGATGTCGTTCGACGACCGCGCGGCCATCCTGCTGCGTGCCGCCGACCTGCTGGCCGGCCCGTGGCGTTCGACGCTCAACGCCGCCACGATGCTCGGCCAATCGAAGACCGCGATCCAGGCCGAGATCGACGCCGCGTGCGAGCTGATCGACTTCTGGCGCTTCAACGTGCAGTTCGCCCGCAACCTGCTGGCCGAGCAGCCGATCTCCTCCCCCGGCGTGTGGAACCGCACCGACCACCGCCCGCTCGAGGGCTTCGTCTACGCGATCACGCCGTTCAACTTCACCGCCATCGCCGGCAACCTGCCGACCGCGCCCGCGCTGATGGGCAACGTGGTGCTGTGGAAGCCGTCGCCGACCCAGTCGTTCGGCGCGCACCTCACCATGCGGCTGCTGGAAGAGGCCGGCCTGCCGCCCGGCGTGATCAACCTGCTGCCCGGTGACGGCCTGGCCGTGTCCGAGGTGGCGCTGAACTCCCCCGACCTCGCGGGAATTCACTTCACCGGCTCCACGCCGACGTTCCAGAAGCTGTGGGGGCAGGTCGGCGCGAACATCGCCAACTACCGCTCGTACCCGCGGATCGTCGGCGAGACCGGCGGCAAGGACTTCATCCTGGCGCACCCGTCGGCCGACCCCGACGTGCTGCGCGTCGCCATGATCCGCGGTGCGTTCGAGTACCAGGGCCAGAAGTGCTCCGCCGCGTCGCGCGCCTATGTGCCGCGCTCGGTGTGGAACCAGATCAAGGACCAGTTCCTGGCCGAGGTCGAGGCGCTGACCTACGGCGACGTCACCGACTTCTCCAACTTCGGTGGCGCGGTGATCGACCGCCGTTCGTTCGACAAGCTGTCGGGCGTGCTGCAGGCCGCGCGGGCGGACTCCTCGCTGGAGATCGCCGCCGGTGGTACCGCGGACGACTCGGACGGTTTCTTCGTGCGGCCGACCGTGCTGCTCGGTTCCGACCCGACGAACTCCGTGTTCACCACTGAGTTCTTCGGCCCGGTGCTCGCGGTCCACGTGTTCGAGGACGCCGACTACCTGACCGTGCTCAAGCAGATGGAGAGCGCGGCGCCGTACGGCCTGACCGGTTCGATCATCGCTCGCGACCGCACGGCCGTGGCGCACGCGCAGGAAGAGCTGCGGTTCGCCGCCGGCAACTTCTACGTCAACGACAAGCCCACCGGTGCCGTCGTGGGCCAGCAGCCGTTCGGCGGCGGGCGCGCGTCCGGCACGAACGACAAGGCGGGGTCGGTCCACAACCTGCTCCGCTGGGTCAGCCCGCGCTCCATCAAGGAGACGTTCGCGGCGCCCACCACCCACCTCCACCCGCACCAGGGCTAGATCCGGCCCACCCGTGAGTGGTTTCCGCTGCTACCCGCGGCGGAAACCACTCACAACCACACCCTGAGGACGTGAACCATGTTGCGCTCCAGCCTTCTTCTGGCGTCCCGCAGCGCGGGGGCCCGCAAGCTCGTCGAGTCGACGCCGCTGACCCGGCCCGTCGTCGAGCGATTCGTCGCCGGTGCCGACGTCTCCTCCGCGATCCGCGCGACCGCCGAGGTGCTCGGTGACGGTCGTCTGGTCACGCTGGACCACCTCGGTGAGGACACCGTCGAGGAGTCGCAGGCCAACGACACCGTCGAGGCGTACCTGACGTTGTTGGCGCAGCTGGAGTCGTACGGGCTCACGAACGGCGCCGAGGTGTCGGTCAAGCTGTCCGCGGTCGGCCAGTCGTTGCCGGTGGACGGCGAGAAGATCGCGCTGGAGAACGCACGGCGGATCTGCGCGGCGGCCGCGGTCGTCGGCACGACCGTGACGCTGGACATGGAAGACCACACCACCACGGACTCCACGCTGAGCATCCTGCGTGAGCTGCGGGTGGACTTCCCGTGGGTCGGCGCGGTGCTGCAGGCCTACCTCAAGCGCACCGAGCAGGACTGCCGCGACCTCGCGTACTCCGGTTCGCGCGTGCGGCTGTGCAAGGGCGCATACCAGGAGCCTGCTTCCGTTGCGTACCAGGACAAGCACGACGTCGACCTGTCGTACGTGCGTTGCCTGAAGGTGCTCATGGAGGGTGACGGCTACCCGATGGTGGCCTCGCACGACCCGCGCCTGATCGCGATCGCCGCCGACCTGGCGTCCGCGCGCTCGAAGGACACCTACGAGTTCCAGATGCTGTACGGCATCCGGCCCGAGGAGCAGCGCCGCATCGCCGCCGAGGGCAACCGCATGCGCGTGTACGTCCCGTACGGCGACGAGTGGTACGGCTACTTCATGCGTCGCCTGGCGGAGCGTCCGGCCAACGTCGCGTTCTTCATGCGGTCGCTGCTCACGACCAGCTGAGCACCTCGACCGTTTCCAAGGCGAGCTCCAGCTTCTCCGGCTCACCCACCTCGCGCAGGATCTCCACCGCGCGGTGGGTGAGCCGGCGTGCGTTGTCCAGCTCGTGCCTGGTTTCCGCGCACAACCGGCCGTAGATCGTCAGCGCGTCGGCGTAGCCGGGCTGTTGGTCCAGGTCCAGCCCTGTCATGTGCCACAACACAACGGCCGTGTGCGCGGTGTTCCTCGCCTCTTCCTTCCGTTCCGCGCCACGGAGCCGGCACACGTGCTGCTGGACGGACGCGATGTAGACCGTGAGCGGTGTCTTCACCATCAGCGCACGACAGACCTCGACGGTGAACTCGGACATCTGCAGCGCCCGGACGTGATGGTCCGATTCGGACAGTGCGCGGGCCGTGGACTGCAGTGCGGGAGCCAGTTTCGCGCCGAAGAAGTCGACGAGCTGGGACGGCAGGCGGCGGCAGATGTCGAGGCACTCGTCGGCGGTGCGCAGCGCCTCGTGGTCGTGATCGTGACGCAGCTGCTGCTCGGTGAGGTGCGCGAGGGCGATCACCAGGTCGGCCTGGTTCCAGACGAGATCCCTCTCGGCCAGTTCCCGCCACACCTCCACGGCTTCCACGGCCGCACCGAGGTCGTTGGCGACCTGGACGACGTTGAGCAGGGCGTGACCCAGGCCCTTGCGGTCCCCGGTCTCCCGCCAGAGCATCACGGCTTCCTGCGCGGTGAGCTTGGCGTTCAGGCCCTCCGACAGCTCGCGCAACGCCTGGCTGTGCCGCATCAGCGCCTCGGCGAGGTCGCCGCGGAACGTCTCGGGGTTGACCACGGCGAGCCGGCGGAAGTGGTCGACGGCCTCCTTCAACGCCTCACCGGCGGCCTCTGCCCTGCGCAGGTCGATGAGCATCGTGCCGGCCACGACGAGGTTGCGGGCGAGCTCGGGTTCGAAACGCGGGTCCTCCTGGGCGAGCACCCGCCAGTTCGCGATGGAGAGCTGCATCGAATCCGCCGCGTGCTGCGTCTCGCCCTCGACGTGGTAGCGGCGGGCCATGGCGGCCGCGACCCGCGCGAAGTCTGCGCGGAACAGCGCGGGGTGGTTCTTCGCAAGCTCCTGGTAGAGCAGGGTGGCGCGGCTGAGGGCGGTCATCGCCGCCTCCTCCTGGCCGAGCGCCTGGTAGCGGTAGCTGATCTGCTCCAGCGCGGACGCGAGCTGCGGGGTGGTCTCCGGGTCGTCGAGCGCGATCTCGTGCCAGAGCGCGATCGCCTCCTCCGAGACCGCGAGCACCTCGTCGCGCCTGCGGGCGTTGATGAGCCGCAGTCCCAGGTCTCCCAGCGCGTCCGCGAGCAGCGGCCGGTTCTCCGGGTCCTGCCGGACGAGCTCGCGATAGCACTCGACCTCGAGCTGGGAGGCTTCGACGGACTCCTGGCGCAGGCCGCACAACATCGTGCGGGCGCTGAGCATCCCGTACATCTCGGCGCGTTCGAGCGTGTCCTGGGCGCGCACGACGAGTCGTTCGGTGAGCATCGACGGGATGGCGTCGACGGCGAACCGTTCGTCGCGGAAGACCTGCCGCGCCAGGGTTTCCGCGGTGGCGTACGAGCCGATCTCGGCGGCGATGCGGAGGCTGTCCCGGGCCATGTCACGGGCGATCGCGGGGTTGTCCGCGATGAGCTGGTCGAGCTGGGGCCGCAGCGCCGGCCAGCGGTGCGCGGCTCTCGCGAGCAGGTCGGGGTCGGGGTCGTCCGGGGTGGCGACGGCGAGGTGGTCCTCGGCGATCCGGCCCGTCCGCGGACAGTCGTCGCGCTGGAGGAGCTGCCGGACGAGCTGAGTGCGGTTCACGTCGCACGGATCACCGTGGACGGCGGCCAGCGCGGCCATGTGCAGGTCGAGGACGGTCTCGCCGGCGATGTTCGGCGGCGGCTCGTCGGGCGCGGTGACGTTGAGCTGCTTCGCGAAGTGCTGGCAGGCCAGCGTGAACGACTCGGCGCGGTCGGCGACGGTCGGGGCGAGCGCCAGGTCGGTGACCTCGTGGTCGAAGTCCGCGATGCGCTGGCGGGTGGAGGACCACCACCAGCCCGTGGTCCTCGCCGCCAGCAGCACCCGCGTGCGCGCCGGTCCGTGCCGGAGCGTGTCCTGCAGCTGCTCGAAGACGTCCTGCCAGGTGAGGCGGTCTGCGTCGTCGATGAGCAGCAGCCTGCCGTGGACGTCGTCGTCCCAGTGCTCCAGCAGGAAGTGCTGGAGCAGCCTGGTTTTACCCGCGCCTGCTGGGGCGTGCAGCAGCAGAGACGCCTGGGGCACCGGGCTGTCGCGCCAGTGCGTCAAGGCGTTCTGTTCGGACTCTCTGCCGTGAAAGGGGACCACCTGATGGGTGGGGTCCAGCAGTGCGGCGACGCTGAGTGCTCGGTCCACAGCCTCATAGTCGGTCGCTGGTCAGGCCAGGGGTAGCAAGACCACACCATCGTGGTCTTTTCCCGTTTTTCCTTCACTCCTTTGCTGCCTGGCTTGGAGATCCTCCAACAGCTACCCGCGGCGCGCGAGGTGGTGGCGATAGCTCTCGTACTCGCCGACGAACCTCGTCCGGATGCGGGCGATCTCCAGCACCTTCGACAGGGCGTCCTTGTGCCCGATGAAGTCGGCGCCGGCGTAGTGCGCGCCGCCGAGCCCGCCGATGATCCGCGCCCGCAGCGGCATCTGCTTGCGGGCGTACTCCTTGCGGAAGAAGCTGCCCGGCGCCATGCGCTGGCGGATCGAGCTCTTCACGTTCTCCGTGACGTCGCGCTCGTGGATCCACTCGAAGTCGGAGATCTCCTGCTGGAGCTTGCCGAACCGCACGGACGACCTGGGGTCGAACACGTCGATGATGGAGAAGTGGCCGCCGGGCTTGAGCACGCGCGCGACCTCGTGGAAGAAGCGTTCGACGTCCGGGTAGTTGTGCGAGCTCTCGACGTTGATGACGAGGTCGAACTCCCCGTCCTCGAACGGCAGCCGCTCGGCGTCGCCCTCGACGTAGGTGAGCCGGTCACCGCGGGCGAGGATCGCGTTGGCCCGGTTGATCGCGGACTTGGAGATGTCGAGGCCGACCGCGCGGGCCGGGTCGACGAGACGGGTGAGGAAGTTGAGGCCCTCGCCCATGCCGCAGCCGACTTCGAGCACCTTGAGGGTCCTGAAGTCGTCCTTCGTGTACGGGAGACCGCGCAGCGTCTGGAAGTAGAGCTGCTCGGAGAACGTGTCGCTGACGCCCGCGTTGAAGTTCGGGCGCAGGCCGTTGAGTTCGTTCAGCAGTTCGGGGCAGTGCATGCCCCAGTTCCAGAAGTCGCCGGTCCGCGACCACGACGCGACGTCGTCGTAGACCGCCGAGACAGCGCCTTTGAGCTGGTCAGCGTCGGGGATACCGGCGTTGAGGTCGCGCAGCCCGGTGGCCGCGTTGCCGTTGGTCATGAGAGCTCTCCCAAGGTGAGCGTTCCTTGAGTTCCGCACTGTGGCAGCGCTCCCACTAGGTGATGCCCCTTCGTGCCGAAATTTCGGGTGGATTCGTAGAGTTGACGACCGGTTCCCTGTCCGGTAAACGTTTGCAGCCTGCCCGGTTTCAGTCCGCACTGAAATTGTCGGACCGTCGCGGCACAATCTGAGGCGTGCTGGTCGCCCTCGTCCTCGAAGCGGACGGCGCGGGCCGGTGGCAGAAGCTGCACGACGACGGGACGCCCGCTGGTCCCGCGATGGCGGCCTCTTCCGTCGCCTCCGCCGTCGCGTCGCTGGAGCGCGCCCACAAGCCGCGGTGGCTGTGGGCGGACACGGCGGAGACCTACCCGTCGTTGCTGGCCGCGGGCGTGCGGGTCGACCGGTGCTGGGACGTGCACCTGACCGAGGCGTTGCTGCTCGGCGCTGCCGGGCGGCATCGCGAACCGCGCGAGTTGCCGGCGGCGTTGGCGCGCGAACTGCGACTGCCCGCGCCTCCCGATCTGGGTCATCGCAAGAAAGATGTCGAGCTGACGTTGTTCGAACCGGAACCGGTGCTGTTGCCGGGCGGCACCGACGCGCTGGCCGCGTTGTCGCTGGTTTTCCGGGCACAGCAACGGAATCCGGCGCTGGGGCTGCTGATCGCGGCGGAATCCGCGTCCGCGTTGGTGGCGGCGGAGATGACGCATCACGGGTTGCCGTGGCGCGCGGACGTGCACAACGAGATTCTCGAGGAGGTGCTCGGGCCGCGGACCGCACCTGGTGTGCGGCCGAAGGTGTTGCAGGCGTTGGCGGATCAGATCCGGGAGGCGTTCGGCGGCCGCGAGGTGAACCCGGACGCGCCCGCGAGCATCGTGCGGGCGTTCGCGCGGGAGGGCATCGACGTGCCGTCGGCGCGGCGATGGGTGCTGAAGAAGATCGACCATCCTGCCGTGGAACCGTTGCTGGACTACAAAGAGCGCGCACGGTTGTGGGTGGCGCACGGCTGGACGTGGCTCGACGCGTGGGTGCGGGACGGGCGGTTCCGGCCCGATTACGTCGTCGGTGGTGTGGTTTCCGGGCGTTGGGCGTCGCGGGGTGGCGCGGCGCTGCAGATTCCCCGGATGATGAGGAAAGCCGTTCTCGCGGACGACGGCTGGTGTCTGGTGGCGGCCGACGCCTCGCAGCTCGAACCGCGGATTCTGGCCGCGCTGTCAGGGGATCAGCGGCTGATCGAGGTGTGCACGGACGACGATCTGTACTCCGCGCTGGCAGAGGACTCGTTCTCCGGCGAGCGGCCGCGGGCGAAGATCGCGATGCTGTCGGCCATGTACGGCGGCACCTCCGGTGAGGCCGGACCGCTGCTTGCCGTGCTGCGCAAGAGGTTTCCCGAGGCCGTCGGGTACGTGGAGGCCGCGGCGCTGGCCGGTGAGCAGGGCCGGATGGTGCGCACCCGGCTCGGCCGCACCTCCCCCTCGCCCTCGGAGGCGTGGCGCGAGCTGACCGGCGGTGCCGACGACTCGGGTGAGGTGTCGAGCTCGTCGCGGCAGGCGGCGCGGAACTGGGGCCGGTTCACCCGCAACTTCGTGGTGCAGGGCAGCGCGGCGGACTGGACGGCGGCGTTGCTCGGCGTGCTGCGCAATCGTTTGCCCGCCGACGCGCACCTGGTGTTCTTCCAGCACGACGAGGTGCTCGTGCACTGCCCCCGTGCGGACGCGGACGCCGTGATCGAGGCGATCGCGGACGCCGGACGTGAGGCGACGCGATTGCTGTTCGGTGCGACGGCCGTGCGTTTTCCGATGAACGCTGTACCTGTGACCTGCTACGCGGATGCGAAATAAGTCCAAACGAGACGCAGTGCTACCTGCACCGTTCGACGTCGTTACTCCGATTGGCCGCTTGTTCGCGAGCCGTGAGAGCGCTCTCATAAATGGACTGCACCCGTGACAAGGAGGTCACTCGCGCATGAGGCAACGCCGCCGCGTTCTCGCGGCCACCACAGCTCTTGTTGCCGCGGTACCCCTGGCGATCGCCGCCATGTCCGCCAACGCTTCGATCCCACCCCCTGCGGCGGGATGGACGCAGGTGTGGGGTGACGACTTCAACGGTTCGAACGGATCGCTGCCGTCCAGCTCCAACTGGATCTTCGACCTCGGTCACGCCTACCCCGGCGGCCCTGCCAACTGGGGTACGGGCGAGATCCAGAACTACACGAACAGCACGCAGAACATCAAACTCGACGGCGCCGGCAACCTGCGCATCACCGCGTTGAAGGACGGCGCGGGCAACTGGACGTCGTCGCGCATCGAGACCCAGCGCTCGAACTTCAAACCGGCGCCGGGCGGCAAGCTCGCCATCGAGGGCCGCATCCAGATGCCGAACGTCACCGGACAGGCGGCGCTGGGCTACTGGCCCGCGTTCTGGGCGCTCGGCTCGCCGTTCCGCGGCAACTACTGGAACTGGCCGGGCATCGGCGAGTTCGACATCATGGAGAACGTCAACGGCATCAACTCCGTGTGGGGCGTGCTGCACTGCGACGTCGCTCCCGGCGGTGCCTGCGGCGAGTTCACCGGCATCGGCAACTCGCGGGCGTGCCCCGGCGCGTCCTGCCAGTCCGCGTTCCACACGTACCGCTTCGAGTGGGACGACGCCGCGAAGACGTTCACCTGGTTCGTCGACGGCCAGTCGTACCACCAGGTCACCCAGGCTCGCGTCGGTACGAACGTCTGGAACCAGATGACGTCGCACGCGGGGTACTTCGTCCTGCTCAACCTCGCGATGGGCGGCGCGTTCCCGAACGCGCTGAACAACAACCAGCCGACCCCTGTCGCGGCCACCCAGTCCGGGCACTCGATGGTCGTGGACTACGTGGCCGTCTACTCGGCTGGCGGTGGTCCCACCACTCCCCCGACCACCACGACGACGACCACGAACCCGCCCGGTGGTGGTGGGTCGGCGTACAGCGAGATGCAGGCCGAAAGCGCGGCCGAGCGTTCAGGCGGTTCGGTGGCACCGGGTGACGGCGGCTCGGGCGTGCACCAGATCGCGAACGGCGGTTACCTGAAGTTCTCCGGCGTCGACTTCGGCTCCGGCCCGGCCCGGCAGTTCTACGCCCGCGTGGCGTCGGGTGCCGGCGGCGGGGTGAGCGGGCTGGTCGAGGTGCGGATCGGATCGCGGACAGCGGCTCCGGTCGGTTCGTTCGCGGTCGGCAACACGGGTGGATGGGACGCGTGGAGAACCGTTCCCGCCAACATCTCCAATGTCAGCGGGGTGCACGACGTGTACGTGACGTTCACGTCGGGTCAGCCCGCGCCGTACGTCAGCGTGAACTGGGTGAAGTTCGGAACCTGACCCAGGTGCGCGCCCAGGTGGATTCGTCCGCTAGAATGTCATCCGCACGACACGGATGATTAGCTCAGCGGGAGAGCACTACCTTGACACGGTAGGGGTCACTGGTTCAATCCCAGTATCGTCCACCAGCACGCGGAAGCCCTGCTCCTCAGCACGAGGAGCAGGGCTTCCGTCGTTTCACCTGGGGAGCAGGTAGAGCCAGTACTTCTTGCCGGCCGGGCTGGAAGCGTGCGGCCCGGTGCAGTCCCAGCGAACCGTCTTGCCGGACGCGTAGTACTGGAAACCCGCCGTCTCACAGGCGGACTTCGTCGGGTGCTTCTCATAGGGCTCCTGCGCGGACGCCGTGCCCGCGCCGGCGAGGATCACGCCCAACGCCATCGAAGCAGCAGCGGCCGTGGTCAGGATTCGTTGCATTGACATTCCTCCCAGTCGATGTCGTTGATCATCCTGCCACGAAGGTGTGGATCTATGCCGGGTTGTCACCGTGGGTGAGCGTCTCCCAGGACACGAACAGGTTGTTGGTGCCGTGCGGACGGCGTTGGGTCGTCCACGTCTCGGTGTTGGGCATGGGGTTGCCGAGCCTGTTGTGCAGGGCGTTGTAGCCGACCTCGGTGATCGGTCCCAGGCCGCGCTTGACCGTTCCGCCGCACAGCCAGGACGGCGGCCCGGTCAGCTCGTAGGTCGTCTGGAAGCCCAGCGCCTCACGCAGTCGCGTGCCCACCTCCGGGTAGAGGTCGACGCCCTGGATCCGTGACGTCTCGGCCACGTGCGAGATCGCGGACAGGCCGTATCCCGTGTGGACGAAGTCGCGGCAGGTCTCCTGGGTGAGGCCGTTCACGAACGTCGACTGGTTGTGCCAGAAGCCGATGATCTTCTCGCGGGTGTTGAGGTTGTTGCTGGGCACGGTCTTCGGCAGCGAGCCGTCGGAGGTGAGGTAGATGAACGCGGGAACCCTCGCCCGGTACAGCGAAACACCGCGGTCGTAGATGGCCTTGTCGTCCAGGAACACCCCGATGCCGACGATCGCCTCGGTGATGCTGAGCTCCCAGTTGCCCGTGCGGGGATCGCTGCCCTGGATCTCGCTGTAGTAGACGTTGCGCAGCATCGTGCCGAACCTGCCTGAGTTGGGCCAGGTTCCGTACACGTGCTTGATGATCTCCGCGGCGCGTGGCCAGGTCGACGCCGACCACGCGGTCTGGAGGTGGGCGTTGTCGCTGGTGTGGTCGCGGATCGTGGCGGACCACGCGTCCATGATCTGGATGGACTTGGTGGCGTGCCTGGCATCGCGCGTGACGTACCAGGCCAGCGCGTGGGTGTACGCGGCGATGGCGTCTTCACGTTCGTCCGTACAACCGTTGTTGGGCTTGGATCCCGGACCGCAATCGACGACCGCGCGGGGGTGCGGGGTGTACGACAGGGACGCGTACCGGGAGCCCATCATCGAGTCGTACGCGCGTTTCTGCGGCTGGGTGCCGGCGTTGACGCGGGTGCGCATGACGTCGAGCTGACCTTTGCTGACGAGCACGCCGGGATGCGTGAACGTCGGCGGTGCGGCGCTCGCGGCAGGGGTGGTGAACGTCGCCGCGATCAGTGCCGCCGCGATCAAGGCTTTGTGCAGGGGTTTGCCTCGCATGAAGTTGTCCTTTGCTGTGGGCATCTCCTATGTGGTGTGGCGACGGGTGTTTTGTTCGTGCGTACCACTAGCGGGAATGATCTGGTGACCGGTTTTCGTGCCGGTCTGGGACAATGGACCCGTGTACGCCGAACGTCCTGCTCCCGCGGGCCTGGCTTGCCTCTGGACGCGCACGGTCTCGTCCTCGACCGTGCAGCGCGTGGTGCCGGACGGGTGCACCGATCTGATGTGGTCGCCCGCGACCGGTTCGCTGTTCGTCGCAGGGCCGGACACGCA
Organism: Lentzea sp. NPDC054927; assembly: GCF_053610285.1. Taxonomy (NCBI): domain Bacteria; kingdom Bacillati; phylum Actinomycetota; class Actinomycetes; order Pseudonocardiales; family Pseudonocardiaceae; genus Lentzea; species Lentzea sp. NPDC054927. The sequence continues at coordinate 32,717 of NZ_JBSGXZ010000052.1, read as the reverse complement.
GGCTCAGCTGGCGGTGATGGCGCCGGGGACGTTGTACGGCGTGCGGTTGCCGCCGGGGGCGTTTCCGTCGGTGTTCGGGGTGCCCGCGCATGCCGTCCGGGACCAGCGGGTGGCGTTGTCCGAGCTGGTGCCGTCGGCTCGGCTTTCATCGTTCTCGGACATGGTGTCGTTCTGCGCTTCGCGGGTGGTCGTCGATCCGGCTCTGGCGGCGACGGCTTCGCTGCTGCGGTCGTCCGACGTGGGTTCGGCGGCGTGGGAGATCGGGCTGAGCGCTCGTCAGCTGCGGCGCCGGTGCCTGGACGCGTTCGGGTATCCGCCCAAGGTGCTGCAGCGGGTGTTGCGGTTCGATTCGGCTGTGCGCCTGGCGTGGGACGGTCTGCCGTTCGCCTCAGTTGCCGTGGAAGCCGGCTACGCGGACCAGGCGCACCTGGCCCGCGAGGTCCGTGCGCTGGCCGGCGTGCCGTTGGGTCAGCTGATCCGGCCGTAGCGCCGCAGCGTCAGCAGCGCGTCGATCGTGGCGATCGAGCGCCATTCGAAGTGGGTGATCGGCGTGAAGGCGGGGAAGCCGAAGTTCCAGCCGCCGTCTTCCTGCTGGCCGTTCTCCAGTTCGTCGAGATCCTTGCTGAATTCCTCGTCGGTGAACCAGTTCCTGGCGAGGCTGGTGGGTTTCTGCGCGTACTGGTGCAGCTCCAGTCGTTCGCCGTCCGCATACCCCTCGGTGCTCGGCTTGAGGTGCTTGAGCTTTTCGGCGGCCAGTTCCGCGCGGGACCGGTCGGGCACCTCGTCCAGGAACATCGCCACCGCCCGCAGCTCGTACGGATGGGTCTGCTCCAGCTTCTCGATCTCCTGCCAGCTGTAGTCGGTGGCCTTGTCGAGCCACGGGTGCGTGATCTGAAGGGCGTGCAGCGCGGCGGCGATCTGGGCCGTCAGTAGCAGTCCGCCCTGGTCGTCGGCGGCGACCCACGGCGCCTTCGGGTGGTCCTTCGAGGTGGACATGCCGAACGGGACGCTCCCGTCGGGACAGGTGTTCTCGAGCCACGTCAGGATCGATTCGGCATGTTCGGGGGCGTTGACCTCGCCGAACAGCTGGAGAGCGCGCAAGGCGTGCAACGGCTGGCTGGTGGGACCGCGGTGGTCTGGCTCGAGGGCGTACCCGTAACCACCGTCGTCGTTGCGGTAGGCCAGCACGGCCTGGACGACGGCTTTTGCCTCACCGCCGTCGAAGGCGTGCTCGAACCAGCGTTGTTCCAGCGTGCGGGCGTTGTGCCAGATGAAGTTCCTCGCTCGTTCGATCATGCCCTCGAACGTAGGCCGTCGGTCCGTCCGGGTCTTGAACGAAACGGCCATGTGACCTGGTCGGCGTCACTCGTTCACCCACGCATGGAACCGGTCTTATGCGAATATCCTCTAACAGGGGTGTGGAGTTCTGAGGGGAGCTGGCTGAGATGCTGATGTTCGACGCACTCGTGCCGATCAAGACCGGCGCGGCGGCTGGCGCTGCGGCCGGCGCGGCGTTGGGCGCGGCCGGTAGCGGGGTGACGCGGTTCGCCGTCGAGCCGAGTCAGGCGCAGAAGATGATCGACGGCCTGAAGGCCGCTGTCGAGCACCTGAACGAACTCAAGAACGCAGCCGCGAACCTCAAGCAGTCAGGTTCACCCGGACCCGATCCCTACAGCGGCTTGGCCACCCTTGCGATGCGCAAAGCGGCAGGTGAAGACCCCGGTGGCTACATCTGGGCCAACGACGCCGCACGGAAAGCGCTCGAGCAGACGATCTCGAACATCGAGAAGGCTCTGGCTGAATACCGGGGCACCGACGAGGCGGCGCAGACCGCACTGAAGGGCTGACACGACCTTGAAGCGCATGACCGCCCTGTTGACCGCCGTGATCGCCGTCGGTGTCCTCGCCGGATGCTCGGAGAAGACCGGCGGAAACGCCAACACGACGGCTCCAGGCACCGGAGACCAGACGAGCAGCTCGCCCACGAGCAGCGACTCGTCCTCTGGACTCAGCATCGCCAAGTTCGTCGACAAGCCGTGCGACGTTGTCACAGCTGCTCAGCTGGCCAAGCTCGGAAGCGTCCGTGCGCCGGAGACCACCAGCACCCCGATCGGCCAGCAGTGCGCCTGGAAGGGGCAGGACGTCATCAAGAACTCCACTTACAGGGTCGCCGTGACGGCTGACAAGCCGGTGGACGAGATGGTGGCCAACGTCAAGGACAGCGGGGTCTTCACGGACCACAAGGTCGACGGCATTCGTTTCATCACGTACGACGCCACTGATGCGTCCATCGACTGCCGCACGATCATCCAGGTGTCCGACACCGACTCGGTCACCTCCTCGGTGAGCGTCGCCTCCGCGGAGCGGGCGACCAAGAAGCCCTGCACCGCGTCAGAGGAATTCGCGAAGCTCGTCGTCGAGACATTGAAGGGGTAGCAGACATGGCTGGGGATGAGCCGAACATCGGCGGGTTCTTGATGCTGCCCTTCGCGGGCGGCGAAACGATCTACAAGTGGTTCGAGAAGGGCAAGGGCCCGAGCCAGAGCACGACACCGACCGCGGAGGGCTGGCGTGGCCTGTCGGACGGCCACACCGACGTCGCCACGCTGATCAACAAGGCCGTGCGCGACTCCGGCGCGGCGTGGGAAGGCCAGGCGGGCGACGCCGCTCGCAGCGGCACCTCACCGCTCGCTACCTGGGCGGACGTGACGGGTGAGTCCGCGACCTCGGCGGCCACGACGTCCGACCAAGTGGGCGAGGCGTTCGTCAACGCCAAGCACGCGATGTCGAACCCTCCGTCGGTTCCGGACAAGCCGTTCCTCAACGACCTCGCGTTCTGGGAGACCGACTACGACGAGGCCGTCGAGAAGAACCAGCAGGTCAGCGAAGCGAACATGCGGGCGTTCACCCAGTACGGCGAGACCGTCACGGCGAGCGCGAACAACATGCCGACGTTCATCGCGCCGGACGGCGGCCACGTCACCATCGAGGAGAACGGCGGGGACCCGCCCATCGGCCCCGTCAAGCCGCTTCCGCACAAGCCCGGCGGCGGCGACCCGCCCGGCGGTGACGGTGACGGTGACCAGCGCAATCTCACCGGCGGTGACGACGACACCAGCGTGTCCGGGTGGAAGCCGCCCGGCGACGACACCAACACGTCCGGCGTCAACGACCCGAAGTTCCCGCCGAGCCCGCCGCCGCCTCCCAACGACGACTGGCGCAACCGGCCACCGCCCGGCGGTGACCCCAACATCCCGCCCGGCGGCCGTTGGAACCCCAACGACCCGAACGACCCCCGGAACCGTCCTGGCGGTCCCAACGACCCGCGCAACCGTCCCGGTGGTCCCAACGGACCCGGCGGTCGTGGGACCGGTGGGCCCGGCGGCGGTGGTGGCGGTGCCGGCGGCGGTCGTGGTGGCGGCGGCGGTGGCCTTGGTGGTGCCGCGGCAGCTCGTGGTGCCGGTGGCATCGGTGGTCCTGGTGCCATGGGCAGCGGTAGCGGCTTCGGTGGCGCGTCCGGTGTTGCCGGTGAGGGACGTGGTGGCGCTGGTGGCTTCGGGCCTACCGGTGGTGCCGCGGGTGCGGCCGGTCGCGGTGGCGCGGCGGGCATGGGTGCCGGCGGTATGGGTGCCGGTGCTGGCAAGGGCGAGGGGGACGAGGACAAGGAACACAAGTCCGCGTCCTACCTGCAGGAGACCGAGGACATCTTCGGCGACGGAACGATGGTGGCCCCGCCGGTCATCGGCGGGTAAGGGGAATCGTGCTGCGGAGCAGGGTCGCTATCCCTGTCACAGCGCTCTACCAGGCGTGGCAGGCCGCAGGTCTGCCATCAATGCACCGTGCGCTGCTCACCCAGATCGACTTCGACGAGGACCTCCTCGAATCGGGCGACCTGAGCGAGCTCGAACGGCTGCAGCGGTCGGCCTGGACGCAGCTCGAGCAGTACGGGCTCGCACGCGGCAACCAGGTCCACCCGGACCTGGCCAACGCGTTGCGGCTCGTGGTCGAGGCAGGCGTTGAGTACTGGGCGTTTTTCAGCCTGAAGGACGGCCCGCAGCAGAGCGCACTGGTCGTGACGAACGGCCAGGACGCGCTGCGGATCGTGCTGACGCCGGATCAGCAGTTCGTGCTCGAACCGGTGCGTCCGGACGAGGCACCGCAGGCACTGGTGGGCGCGCTGCCGCCGACGCCGGCGGGCAAGGGCAGCCCGATCACGCTGCCGGAGGACGCGCTGAAGCAGAAGCGGCAGCCGTCGTACGAGGACACCGGCTCGTTCATGCAGCAGAGCCGGCCGACCAGCACGCCGAACGACCAGCTGGTCGCGCAGCTCAGGGAGATCATGGGCCAGCCGCGCACCGGCGGCGGCCAGGTCTACTCGGCCAAGCGCGATCACCTGGGGCGCAAGCAGCGTTGCGTCGCGCCGCTCACGTACATCGACACGCCGAGCGGGCGGTACCTCGCGGCCAAGAGCGAGGGCTGGCTGCGGGTGCAGCCGGCCGACTTCGGCACGCTGGCCCGCATGACGGCCACGATGCCGTAAGGACAGTCCTGGACACGTCGGCCGGGTCGCAGCTGCGACCCGGCCGAAGTCGTTTCTGCAGGCTCAGCCGAACCGCAGCGCGTCCGGGCCCAGGTCGGCAGGGCTGCGGTGACCCGACAGCCCGAGCGTGAGGTCGAAGTCCGCGAGCAGGCTGCGCAACACATGCCGCACGCCGACCTGACCGCCGTGCGCCAGCCCGTACGCGAACGGCCGGCCGACCATCACGGCCTTCGCGCCCAGTGCCAGTGCCTTCACGATGTCCGCGCCGGTCCGGATCCCGGAGTCGAACAGCACGTCGACCTGCTCCCCCACCGCCTCGACGATCGACGGCAACGCCTCCAGCGATCCCACCGCGCCGTCGACCTGACGCCCGCCGTGGTTGGACACGATGATTCCGTCCATTCCGAACTCGACGGCCTTGCGCGCGTCGTCCGCGTGCTGGATTCCTTTCAGGACGATCGGCCCGTCCCAGTGCTCGCGCAGGAACGCCAGCTGGTCCCACGACTTGTCGGTGCCGGTGAACAGCTGCACCCACCGCAGGATCGCCATCGGCAGATCCTCCTCGGGCGACTTCTGCAGCCCAGCGCGGAAAACCGGGTCGCTGAAAGGAATCGCCGTGCCCACGCCACGCAGGAACGGCAGGTAAGCCTGGTCCAGGTCGTGCGGCCGCCACGCCAGAGTCCACGTGTCGAGCGTGACGACCAACGCCGTGTACCCGGCCTTCTTCGCCCGCTCCAACAGCGAGGCGCACACATCCGGATCGTTCGGCCAGTACAGCTGGTACCAGCGCGGCCCGTCACCGGACGCCTCCGCGACCTCCTCGATGGTGTGCGAGGACGCCGTCGACAACACCATCGGCACCCCCAGCTCTGCCGCCGCCCGCGCGGTGGCCAGCTCGCCGTCCGGATGCAGAATCGACTGCACGCCAACAGGTGCGAGCATCACCGGCGCCGGCAACTCGGTACCCAGCACGGTGACCCCGAGGTGCCGCTCGGTCGCGTTGGTCAGCATCCGCGGCACGATCCGCACGCGCTCGAACGCGTCCCGGTTCGCCCGCACCGTGGCACCAGAGCCGGCACCTCCCGCCACGTACCAGAACGGCCCCGGCCCCAGCCTGTCGCGCGCGGACTGCTCCAGCGCGTTCGGATCGGTGGTGAACGGCGGCACCGCGCCGCCGAGCCCCTGCAGGTAAATCTCGTTCTGGTACGCGGCGAATGAGGTCATGCCGCCTAGCTTGCTACGAAGCGAGCTGTACGAGGAAGAACTCGTTGCCGAACGGGTCGCTGAACCAGGTGGCCCGATCACCCCACGGCATGGTCTCCGGCGCCGACTTGACCCGCACCCCCTTCTTCTCGAACAACGCCACGTCCCCGTCGATGTCGTCGGTGATCAGCGAGATGCCGCAGCCCATCGCGAACGACACGTTCGGCGTGTCGTTCAGCGACAGGGCGAAGGCGGTCTCGGCGCCGGGAGGAGCGACGGTCAGCCAGCGCATGCCCGCCTCGTTGCTGTCCTGCCGCTTCTCCCAGCCCAGCACGTCCACGTAGAACGACACCGCTTCGTCGAGCGAGCGGACGTTGATGGTGACCGAGTGCGCATGAGTAATCATGCGAAGGACGTTAGGCCCGCGCCCCCGCCGGGCGCTTCTTCGAAACTGCTCGGCGTGGCCAGCGGGACTCCAGCCAGAGCGCTACCGGGGCGGCGGTGACCACTGTGGACGCGGTGCCGGCGATCAGGCCGATCAGCAACGCCGTCGCGAAGTCGGCCAGCGAGCCGTCGCCCAGGACCAGCAGTGCCGCCAACACGAAGAGCACGCCGATGCCGGTGTTCACGGTGCGCGGCACGGTTTGCACGACCGCGTCGGAGACCACGTCCGGATAGGGCGCCTTCAGGCGGGAGCCGCGCAGCTCGCGCAGGCGGTCGAACACGACGACCGAGTCGTTGACCGAGTAGCCGATCACGGTCAGCAGGGCTGCCAGGAACACGCCGTCGGCCGTCTTGCCCATCCACGCGAAGATGCCGATCAGCACCAGCACGTCGCTGAGCAGGGCGGCGACGGTGGCGAGGCCGAGGCGCCAGTCGAAGCGCACGGCCAGGTAGCCGAGCTGGGCGATCACGGCGATGGCCAGGCCGATCACGGCGTTGCGGCGCAGTTCGGACGACAGCGACGGGCCGATCAGCTCGTTGCTGGACTGGCGGGCGCCGCCGTCCACGGACGAGGACACGACCTCGCCGATGCGGGACGACTGGGCGTCGTCGATCGGGCCGGTGCGCAGTGAGACCTCGTTGCCGGAGGAGGACACGACCACGTCCGGGAAGCCCGCGTCGGACAGCGCGGTGCGCACCCGGCCCGGGTCGACGGAACCGCCCGCGGTGAAGTCGAGCATGCGGCCGCCGGTGAACTCGACGCCCAGGTTCAGGCCGCGCACGAACAGACCGGCGAACGCCACCAGCACCAGCACGCCGGCGCTGATCAGCCACCGGGACGGCCGCCGGTACAGCACGACGGACAGCCGTTGCCGGACCCAGCCGAGAGTGTGCAGGCCGCTCAGGCGAGGCCGCTTCGCCACGAACCGGGTGCCGAGCACCCACAGGACGAGCACGCGCGACAGCACCAAAGCGCTGAACATCGACGCCAGCACACCGATCGTCAAGGTGACGCCGAACCCGCGCACCGGCCCCGTGGCCAGCCAGAACAGCAGACCCGCTGCCAGCAAGGTGGTGACGTTCGAGTCAGCGATCGCGCTCAACGCCCCGCGGAAACCACCCTCCGCGGCACGGCGCAGGTTTGGTTTTCGGGCGTATTCCTCGCGGGCCCGTTCGAAGATCAGGACGTTCGCGTCGACCGCCATGCCGATCGCCAGCACGAAACCGGCCAGACCGGGCAGCGTCAGCGTCGCGCCGACCGCCAGCAGGCCCGCGTAGGCGACGCCCGCGTAGCCGACGAGAGCGACCACCGCCAGGAGACCGGCGAGCCGGTAGGCGACGATCAGGAACAACGAGGTCAGCGCGATGCCGATGATCGCGGCCTGCGCACTGGCCTCGATCGCGTCGGCACCCAGGGTCGCCCCGACGGTGCGCTGTTCGATCACCTCGACCGGCACGGGCAGGGCGCCGGAACGGATCACCAGGGCCAGTTCCTTGGCCTCCTCGGCGGCGAACCGGCCGGTGATCGTCGTCGCGCCGCCCGCCTGACCTGCGCCGCAGTTCGTGTCGAGACTGACCTCCGGCGACGAGATGGGCTTGCCGTCCAGGACGAACGCGATCTGGCGGCCCGGGGTGCCGGACGGTTCGCAGGCCGCCTCGCCGGTGACCTTCTGCCACTTCGCCGGGGCGTCGCCCTGGAACTGGATGTTGACCACGAAGCCAGCGCCCTGCTGATTGCGCACGGACTGCGCGTCGGAGATGCCTTCGCCGGTCATGACGGTCTGGCCGTTGCGCTGGACGACCAGCTGCGCGGTGCGGCCGAGGACCTTCACGGCCTCTTCCGGGTCCTGCACGCCGGGCAGTTCGACGACGATGCGGTTCTCGCCGGAGCGGGCGATCACCGGTTCGGCGACGCCGAGCGCGTCGACTCGGCGGCGCAGCACTTCGAGAGAACGGTCGGCGGCGTCGGAGTCGCCTTTGGCTTCGAGGACGATCTGGGTTCCGCCGCGCAGGTCGAGGCCCAGGCGGGGATCGGTGGTGAGCAACAGAAAAGCGGATGCGACGAGGACCCCGAGCGCTATGAGACCGCGCACGAGGAGACCCCGTCGCGCGTTGTCGCGCGACATGGGTGAGTGAGCCTTCCGGGACGGGAAAGTGGTTGCTGAGAAACGGGATTCAGCGACCGGAAGGCGGCGAGCGGTCCCGCTGCGGGGTCCAGCGGATGGCGTCGGGAGTGCGGTGCACGCGCTGGGCGAACGCGACGACGAACCGCGTCGGCAGCGTCGGCCTCGCGACCGGCGGCACGTCCATCGGCAGCTGGGCCTGGGGCACCTGGGCTGCCTGGAGGTTGTGCGGCTTGGGGGTGGTGACCGGCAGGTTCGCGAAGTCGTGGCCGTGCCGGATGACGGAACCGTCACCGAGCGCCGCTTCGGCGGGCGCGGCGACGATGAACAGCTGTCCGAGGAACAGCAGGAAGGCGAGCGCGACCGCGTTGCGACGCATCACCGCTTCCTGCCTCCCCCGACGTAGACGAGCGCTCCCCCCACGACAGCGCACAACCAGGAAAGCACAAGTGGCTGCATCGTGGTGGCCCCGAAGAGCAACGCGACGGTCCAGCCGGTCAGGATCAACGCGGAGGCGGCGAGCAGCGACACCGTCACCGCGAGCTTGCGCAGGCCGAACAGCAGCTTGAACGGGCGCAGCCGCAACGCCACGACCACGCAGCACAACACCAGCGCGCCGGTGAAGAAGCCCAGGTAGGGCGTCGGCCGCGGCATCCCGGCGACCAGCGCCAGCAGCCCGCCGCCGATCAGCAGCAACGAGAGCATCCGCAGCGCACGCCACACCTGCAGCTTGTTCAACTGCACCGGCGCGGGCTTGGCCGATCGGCGCCGCTGCACGGTCGCGAGGTTCGCCTTGGAGTCCGCGTCGGACGGGTCGAGCTTGATCGCCGCCCGGTACGCGTGCTCGGCGGTGCCCCAGTCCCGCATGCGCAGGGCCGCGTCGCCGAGCACCTGGAACGCCCGCGCCTCGGTGGGCGCGAGCTGGGAGGCGTGCAGCGCCGAGTCGAACGCCTCCACCGCGCCGTCCGGGGAGTCGGCGAGCACCTCGGCCAGCACCACGTAGCAACGCCAGTCGCCGGGCTTGCGGCGCACGGACTCGCGCGCCGCGACGGCGGCTTCCTGGTGCCGGCCGAGGTCGCTCAACGCCAGCGCGGCCAGCCGCTGCGGCCACGCGGGCTCGCCGTCGAGGATCATCGCGCGCTTGGCCGAGTCGAGCGCCTGGTCCGCCTCACCGAGGTCGAGGTGGGCAGCGGCGAGCCGGCACCACGCCTCGGCATGCCGAGGGTTCGCCGCCACCAGGGGCCGCAGCAGGTCGATCGCCTGCCGCGGTTTCCCCGAGGCGGTGAGCTCGGCGGCTCGAAGGAGCACCGCGGTCGTCGGCTCGGACACGCCGCACAGTGTGACAGCGCGCCCCCTGCCCCCGAACGGGTGACCTCAGCCCTGGGGTGTTGGAGCATCTGCAAGTACCGCCAACTCGCTGTTGGTGGTACTTGCAGATGCCCTCCGCGCTCAGCGAGCCGCGGCTCCGAACCAGCGAGCGAGCTCCCCTTCCAGGGCCTCCTGGTCCTCACCGATCCACGCCACGTGCCCGTCCGGACGCACCAGCAGCGCGGGCGCGTCCAGCTCCTCGCTCACGTCGACCAGGTGGTCGACCCGGTCCGACCAGCCGTCCACCGACAACTGGCCGGTCTGGTCGAGCAGGATCCCGCGGCCCGCGTGCATCTGGTCGTAGAGCCCGCCGCGCTTGAGCGCGAGGTCGCCGATCCGCTTGCCCACCAGTGCGTCGGAGGAGCCGAGGTCGTACCGGACCGCGACCGCGATGATCTTCTCGGTCAGGTACCTGTTGACCTCGTCGAACTGCACGAGCTCGGTGAGCAGCCGCCGCACCGACTGCGGGCCCGGCTCGACCTTCATCAGCTCGATCTGCGCGCGGGTGTTGTTCAGCACCTCCTCGGCCACCGGGTGCCGTTCGGCCTCGTAGGTGTCCAGCAACGACTCCGGGGCCCAGCCGTGGACAGCGGCGGCGAGCTTCCAGCCCAGGTTGAACGCGTCCTGCACGCCCAGGTTGAGGCCCTGGCCACCGGTCGGCGGGTGGATGTGCGCCGCGTCGCCCGCCAGGAACACGCGGCCGGACCGGTAGCGCTCGGCCTGGCGGGTGGCGTCGCCGAAGCGGGACATCCAGCGCGGGGTGTGCACGCCGAAGTCGGTGCCCGCGATCCGGACCAGCTGCTGCTTGAAGTCGTCGAGCGTGGGCATGACCTCGCGGTCCTCGTTCACGCCCTCCGCCGGCACGATGACGCGGTACGTCCCGACGCCGCCGATCGGGCCGATGCCGAACCGCTTCTGCGTCTTGCGGACCTCGAGCATCAACGGCATCGCCTCCTCCCACGGCATGTCGACCTCCATCTCGCCCAGCAGCGTCTCCACCCGCGTGGGCTCGCCGGGGAAGTCGATGCCGGCCAGCTTCCGCACGGTGCTGCGGCCGCCGTCGCAGCCGACCAGGTACTTCGCCCGCAGCGAGGTGCCGTCGGACAGTTCGACGGTCACGCCCTCGTCGTCCTGCGTGAAGGCGGTGACCGTGCAGCCGCGCCGGATCTCGGCACCGGCCTCGACGGCGTGCTCGGTGAGCAGGCGCTCGATGTTCGGCTGCGGGAGGCCGAGGACGACCGGGTACTTGGTGTCCAGCCGTTCGGGCGCGGACCTCTCGATGCCCGCGAAGAACCCGGCGAGCGGGTGGGTCGTGCCGGCTGTCAGAAACCGGTCGGCGATACCGCGTTGGTCCAGGGTCTCGATGCTGCGCGCGTGCAGGCCGAGTGCCCGGACGACCTTCGTCGGCTCCAGGTCCCTTTCCAGCAACACCACCCGCACACCGTGCAGTCGCAGCTCGCCAGCCAGCATCATGCCGGTCGGTCCGCCGCCGGCGATGATGACGTCGATCATGGAGTGTTCCCCATTTCCCCAGGTAGATCTCGTTGGCCGGGAAATGATGAAGCATGCCGGGGGTCTTGTGGCAAGGCCCCCGGTGCGCTATATGTTGAAGTGGGAGGAGAGCGGCGCTCTCCTCTTTCGTCGTATCTGGGGGTGCGACTTGGTGCGCTGGTACTTCGGCGGCCTTGTGCTGTCGTTCTTCGGGACGAGCGCGATGATGCTGGTCGCCGGGATCTGGATGAAGTCGCTGACCGGCAGCGACTCCCTCGCGACGCTCGCGGTCCTGTGCGTGTACGCGCCGGGTGTGCTGTCGCCGTGGATCGGCTGGTTCGCCGACTCCTACCGCAAGAAGCCGCTGCTGATCTGGACCGACGTCGCGATCGTCCCGGCGCTGGCGGTGCTGTTCCTCACCGACGAACCGTGGGTGATCTTCGCGGTCCTGCTGCTCTACGGCACGAAAGCCGTGCTGGTCAGCGCGGCGGAACCGGCGTTGCTCGTGGCGATGCTGCCGCGCGATCAGCTCGCCAGGTTCAACGGCCTGCGCATGTCGCTGCAGGAAGGCATGAAGCTCGTGGCGCCACTCGCGGGCGCCGCGCTGTTCGCGACGTACGGCGCGTGGCCGGTGGTGGCGATCGACGCGCTGTCGTTCCTGCTCGCCGCCGCGGCCACCAGCATGATCAAACTCGACGAACCGCCGCCCGCGCCCCGCGAGTCACCTAGCTGGCCTCACCTCAAGGCGCTCACCTGGCCGATCGCCGGCACCGCGACGGCGTTGTTCGCGAGTTCGCTCAACACCGCCGCCGCGTTCCAGCTCGTGGAGAAGGGCCTGCACCACGGACCGGAGCTGCTCGGCGTGCTGGCCGCCGCTCAGGGCGCCGGCTCGGTCCTCGCCGGCCTGACCGGGAAACGCGCCGACATCAGGGTCGGTCTCCTGCTCATGGCAGTGGCCGCGCTGGCCAGGACGATCGCGTGGCTGCCGACGGTGCTCGTCTCCGGGTTCCTGAACGGCGTCGGGCTCGCCTGGACCGTGGTCGCGATCGCCACGCTGGTCCAGCAGCGCACGCCGCCTGACGTGCTCGGACGGGTCAGCGCGACCGCGATGAGCCTGGTGTTCGGCGCCGTGCCGCTGGGACTGGCGGTGGGCGCCGTTCTCGTCGCGCACCTCAGCTTCGGGGCGATCTACGTGATCATCGCCGTGCTCACCGCGGCGGCCGCGATGTGGACACGCGGGGGCCGGACGCGCCGCTTCACTGCGCGCCGGACCCCCGCGTGGCGGGCGGCCGACCAGATGGAGTGATCAGCCGCAGGTGGTGGCGGTCGGCGGCGCCTGGCAGAGCCGGGCCGCGTATCCACCGTTGCGAGCCACGGGCACCGTCAGGGAGTCTCCCGCCGCGACACGTTTGGTGTCGAACGTGATCTTGCCCGCCGGGCTGTCGTGGTACAGCTCAACCAACCATGAACCGGAGCCGAGGAATCCCGTTCCGACCGAAAGGTCACGCGGATCACCCGCCACCCCGGCGCCGAGGAACCACGTCGAGCCGGATCGCCTGGCCAGTACCGCGAGCTTGCCCGGATCACCGGCCACGAGCCGAGTCTCGTCCCACGCGGCCGGAACCGCGCGCAGGAACTGCTCGGCCAGCGGATACGCGGCGTAGCTCGAGATCTTGTCCGCGAAGTGCTGGACACCGGACTCGTACAGCACGCCCAGCGCGAGCTCTGCCGCGTCCGAGTTCGGCCGCACCCCGGAGAACGTCGCCGGCGTGAAGTCCATCGGGCCGGTCAGGTTCCTGGTGAACGGCAGCGTCAGGTAGTGCTCGATCGGGAACGGCTCGCGGCCCGGACGCGGCTTCGTGCCCTCCGCACCCTTCACCGCCTCGACCGACAGCACGTGCGGCCAGGTGCGTTCGACGCCGCGCGGAATCGGCGCGCCGTGGAAGTTCAGCATCAACCGGTGCTTCGCGGCCGCCGCGTACACGGCGTCGTACCAGCGCATGCGGTCCTGACCGTCGGACTCCACGAAGTCGATCTTCAGCCCGGCCGCGCCCCACGAGCGGTACTGGGCGAAGAGCCGTTCGCGTTCGCTGTCGGTGTCGATGGTCTGCCACCGCACCCAGAGCCACGTCTCGACGCCGCGCGCCTTGGAGTACGTGATCAGCTCGGGGATCCAGTCGGCGCTCCAGCCGGAGTCGACGAGGTTGTACCGGTAGCCCTGCTTCGCCGCGTAGTCCGCGTATTGCTTCTGCAGAGCCAGGTTCCCCGTGCCGTCGCCCCACCACGACCAGACCGCGGTGCCGGGCCTGATCCACGAGGTGTCGGCGATCTTCGACGGCGATGCCAGTGACGTGATCAGCGAGCTCTCCACGACCTCGGCCAGCGACCCGACGCCCAGCACACGCCACGGCGTGGCCAGCGGACCAGCGGAGGTCTCGGCCGGATCAGGCAGCACGAGCCGATAGCGAGACCCGTCGTAGACGACCCGCGAACCGCCGTAGCGGCCGTCGAGATCGGATTCGGCGAGCAGCAGCCACGAGTCACCGACGTGGAACAGCGCCGGATAGCCGTACTCGACGCCCTTCTCGGCCGTGCGAACGTGCGCGGATTCGTAGTCACCGCGCCCGTTGTCGTACGGCAGCAGGAAATTGTCGGCGGAAGAGGGCACCGCGAACTCGGACGCCTCACCGAGCACCGTCGCCCACTTGTCCGACGGCAGCACGTACTTGTACGCCACGCCGTCCGCCGACGTGCGTACGACGACGTCCAGCCGTGCGGTCAAACGCTGGAGGTGGAACGTCGTCTCGGTACCGACGTAAGTGTGCTCGCGCTTCTTGCCCGACACGGTCGTGTACGAGTCCTGGACGAGCCGCGACGACGACCCGACGAACTTCAACCCCGAGGTCAGGTCGGCGTCAGCGGTGCGAATACCCAGCGCGGACGGCTCCAGCACCGTGGTGCCGCCGCGCCGGACCGAAAGGCTCAACCTCCCCTTGTCGAGCCGTACAAGTGCTTCTGGTGCAACGGATTGAGAGGCAGCTTGTCCTTCTCTTGGTGGCGCAGCAACGCGCCACTCTCCGGACTCCGCGACGGCGGGAGTCGTTCCGGCCAGCGCACCGGCGACGGTCGCACACACCGCCACCAGCACGACTGATCTGTTGCGAAAACCCATGCTTGTCACTCCCTACAGCGTGGCGGCGGTAGGTGGACAGGGTTGGGAAAGCGCTTACCAGACTAGGCCAGCAGCCCGGTCGACTCCAGATGACTGAAGATGACCCGCGTGACCGGAGAGACCCGATCCGCGTCGGCGGCGGTGAACCACGCCAGCTCGGCGATCTCGCTCGCCGGCTTCAACTCCCCGGCGAAAGACGCCGCGTAGCAGGTCATCCGCACGGCCTCCCCCTCGGCACGACCGTGCGCCTGAGCCTCGAACACGCCGATCAGCTCAGCGCCCGCGACGTCGACGGACAGCTCCTCGCGGATCTCGCGCACGAGCGTCTCAACGTCGGACTCCCCCGGTTCGCGCTTGCCACCGGGCAGGTAGAACGTGTCCTTGCCGTGGGAACGGGCGACGAGCACCCGTCCGTTCTCGATGTGCAGCCACGCAACCTTGTCGATCACGTGCCCGAGACTAGGCCGAGGCGAGTTCCTTGACCACGCGGTGCGCGTCGGCCCGCGACTCGACCGCCAGCTCGCGGAACTGGTGCATCTGCGGCACCACGTCCGCCAGCGTCAGCTCGGCGTGCACGAACTGCAGGTCGTGGTCGAGCCCGACCATCGACAGCACGGCGCGCAGGTACGGCTCCTGGAAGTCGAAGCCCTCACGCGGCGTGCCCGGCTTGTACGAACCGCCACGAGCCGTGACGACGACAACGCGCTTGCCGCCCCATGCGAACGTGCCGTCCTCGCGGGCGAAGTGCTCCGAGGTGGCGACCTGGTCGATCCAGGCCTTCAGGGTCGACGGGATGGAGAAGTTGTACATGGGCGCACCGATGAGGATCACGTCAGCGGCATCGACCTCGGCGATCAAGCCGGCCGAAATGCCCTGGTCAGTGCCGTCGTGATGCGGAATCGGCGACGCGTGCAGGTCGCGGTGGACGTAGCCACCGCCGGGGTTCACGGTTCGCCAGACGTCGGCGAACTGACTCGAGATCTCGCGAGTCACGGAGCCCTCGTACCGAATGCTCGTGTCGATGTGCAGCAGGTTAGTCATACCCAAGAACATACGAGCGAAGAACTTCCGAGTCAAGATGTTCCGAGCCGAGAACATCTCCTCTGGGAGGTAGGATGGGACACATGGAGGAGCAGCAGCTGATATCCGCTTGCGTGGAGAAGTGGGACTTCAACTGGCTGCTGCACCGCGCCACCCAGCGGGTCGGGGCTGCCTTCGCCGACGAGATCGCGAAGTTCGGCATCTCGCTGCGCGGCCAGCTGATCCTGCAGGCGCTCGCCAACGAGGAAGAGGTTCAGCGCACCCAGCTGAAGCTCGGGGCGATGCTCGGCCTGGACAAGACCACGCTGACCAGCGAGCTCGACAAGCTGGAGCGACTCGGCCTGATCATGCGGGTGCCCGACCCGAAGGACCGCAGGGTGCGCACGCCGGTGATCACCGACGCGGGCCAGGAGCTGCAGAAGCAGGCGGGAGACGCGCTCGCCGAGGTCGAACGCGGCTTCCACGCCCGCTTCTCCGCCGAGGAGATGGCGGTCATCCGCAAGGCGCTGAGCGACCTCGCCCGCGGCGAGGGCCCCATGCACGGTTCCTGCATCTAGGACAGAGAGCCCAGATCCGCTTCGCGCAGCTGCGCCGGAGTCACGGTCGCCTGCGCGTCCACCAGCGCACCCAGTGCCGTGCCGTGGTCCCACACGTTGACGTTCATGGCCGCCCGCAGCCGTCCGTCGCGCAGCCAGAACGCGATGAACTGCCGTGAGTCCACGTCGCCGCGCACAACGAGTTCGTCGTCCGGGTCAGCCAGGCCGCGGTACTCCATGCCCAGGTCGTACTGGTCGGTGAAGAAGTACGGCGACTTCTGGTACGGCTCGTCCAGCCCGATCAGCGAGCCCGCGACGTGCGTGCCCTGGTCCTTCGCGTTCGCCCAGTGCTCGACTCGGACGCGGTGGCCGTAGCGCGGGTGGTCGTGCGCCGCGATGTCGCCGGCCGCGAAGACGTCGGGGGCGGACGTGCGCAGCGCGGCGTCGACGGCCACGCCGCCGTCGGTCAGCGAAAGGCCGGCGGCCTCGGCGAGCTCGAGGCGCGGGGTCGCGCCGACGGCCAGCACGGTCACGTCCGGCAGCAGCTCGGTTCCGTCGTCGAGCCGCACGCCCGACGGCGAGAAGCTCGCGACGCCGGTGCCCAGCTTGAACTCGACGCCGTGTTCCTCGTGCAGGCCGCGGAACATCGCGCCCATCTCGGTGCCCAGCACCCGGACCAGCGGTTCGGCCAGCGGATCGACCACCGTGACGCGGCAGCCGTGCGTGCGGGCCGCGGACGCCACCTCGCAGCCGATCCAGCCGGCGCCGACGATCACGACGTGCTTGCCCTCGCGCAGCGTGGACTTGAGCGCCAGCGAGTCGTCCAGGGTGCGCAGCACATGTCCTTGCGCGCCAGGCAGAACGCGTGGGCGTGATCCCGTCGCGAGCAAGAGCCGATCGTAGGAACGCACTGCTCCATTGGAGTCAACGATCGAGTGATCGCCGGGGCGCAGCTCCAGCACGGACACGCCGAGTTCGAGGTCGATCTCGTTGTCGGCGTAGAAGCTCGCCTCGTGCACCCACGCGGGTTCGCTCGCCTTGCCGAGCAGAACGTCCTTGGACAGCGCGGGAAGTTCGTAAGGTCGACGGTTCTCGGTGCCGAACATCGTGATCCTGCCGCCGTAGCCGCGGTCTCGGAGCGCGCCCGCCGCGGAGGCACCGGCGAGGCCCGTCCCTACGATCACGATGCGTTGCGGTTCCGCCATTTTCACCCCTCCAGGTGACCAAGTCTCATCCCACATGCGACGCTATCCGCAGCTCGGCACGGTCGCCCGATGGAGAACGCGAAACCTTCGTCATGACCGCCGGTGACGCACGTCTCTACGACGTGAGCACCGGGACACCGGGCCGGTGCGCCGAGTGAGCTGGAGGAAGAAACCCGTGGGAGCCAAAGAGGAGTGGCAGGTGAGCTGCCGCGACATCGCCTCGCGCCGACGGGACTTGACGGTGTTCGTCAGCCAGGGGCACATCGTGATCAACGTGCCACCGGGCGAAGCCGCCGTTCTGACACCGCTGGAGGTCGGCCGCTTGCGGGCCGCACTGAGGGAAGCCGTCGTCGCCGCGTCCGACACCGACATGTGACCGCCGTCACAGCGTTACCTACTCGCAAGTAGGTAGATGGCAGAGTGGGCTTCATGCTGACCCGCGTGCTGCTGACCCTGGCCAAAGCCGGAGTGATCCGGCCGTTGGGCCCGCGAGGGCTCTCCGGCACCGTGCGCGGGTACCTGCACTGGAACATCACGCTCGCCTGGGGCTACCAAACGGGCGCAGGACGACACCCGGACCGTGCGGCGATCATCGACGACGACGGCGTGCTGACGTACGCCGAAGTGAACGAGCGCACCAGCCGGCTCGCGCATGCCTTCCGCGCCAAGGAACGCGTCGGCCTGCTGTGCCGCAATCACCGCGGCTTCATCGAGACGATGACGGCCTGCACGAAGATCGGCGCCGACGCCGTCCTGCTCAACACCGGCCTGAGCAAAGGACAACTGGCCCAGGTCGCGCAGGACCAGAAGATCGACAGGATCGTCGCCGACCGCGAGTTCGCCGACGTGCTCCCGGACGTGCCCACGTACTTCAGCGACGAACTCGAGTCGCTGATCATCAACGGGCCGCGCAAACCGCTCCCCCGCAGGCCTCCGCGCGGCCGGCTGATCATCCTCACCTCCGGCACCACCGGCACCCCGAAGGGCGCGCGCCGGCCGGAACCCGCGAGCCTCGCCCCCGCCGCCGCGCTGCTGTCCCGCATCCCGCTCAAGCACGGCGACGTCATCGCGATCACCTCCCCGCTGTTCCACGCCTGGGGCCTCGCCGCGTTCCAGCTCGGGCTCGTGCTCGGCGCGACCCTGGTGCTGCGGCGGAAGTTCGACCCGGCGCAGACGTTGCAGGACGCCGAGAAGTGCACCGCGATGTTCGTGGTTCCCGTGATGCTGCAACGCATGCTGGAGACCCCGCACCGGCCGAAGCTGCGGATCATCGCCTCCAGCGGGTCGTCCCTGCCGCCGCGCGTCGCCGCCCGCACGCTCGAAGAGTTCGGCCCGGTGCTCTACAACCTCTACGGCTCAACGGAAGTGAGCTGGGCGAGCATCGCGACGCCGGAGGAGATGCTCAGGGAGCCCGGCACGGCGGGACAACCGCCGCTCGGCACCCGGCTGGCCATTGTGGACGATCAGGGCCAGCCCGTCGCGCCAGGCCAGACCGGGCGGATCTTCGTCGGCAACGAGATGCTCTTCGACGGTTACACCAACGGCACCAGCAAGGAGTCGTTGAACGGCCTGATGTCCACCGGCGATCTCGGCTATCTCAAGAACGGACTACTGTTCGTGGCCGGCCGCGACGACGAGATGATCGTGTCCGGCGGCGAGAACGTCTACCCGCGCGAGGTCGAGGACCTACTCTCGAACCTGGACGGCGTCACCGAGGTCGCGGTGCTCGGCGTCGAGGACGACGAGTTCGGTCAACGGCTCGTCGCATTTGTTGTCGGCGCAAAAACCCTGACCGCCGAACACATACGTGAACACGTGAGGGAAAATCTCGCACGGTTCTCCGTACCCCGGGATGTTTTCTTCCTCGACGAGTTGCCGCGCAACGCAGCCGGAAAAGTGTTGAAACGCCAACTGCGCGAAGAGCAGTAGGCTCGGCCTCCGAAGAGGGGGCTTGAGCACATGACGGTTCCCGGCCGGACCACGGATCCTCGGTCCAACGCCGTGCACAACCTGCGCGAGGCACGCATCGCTCTGGACGAAGGCAGACCAGGCGAAGCTCTGGAGTTCGCCGAGAAGTCCGTGGCCGCGTTCGCCTGGCTGGACGACGTCGAGGGCGTGGCCGAGGGCGTGCTGACGCAGTCGGTGGCGCTCGGCAAGCGCGGGCTGTGGCCCAGCGCCCTCGACACCATCGACAGGGTGCAGGAGATCGCGGCGGCGAACCGCCACATCGGACTGCAGGCGCGGTGCAGCTTTTCCCGTGCTGTGGTGGAACTGCGGCTCGACTCACGCGAGCGCAGCTTCAACTCGTTCTCCAGAGCGCTCGGCCTGGCGGAGCTCACCGGGGACAACGAGCTGATCGGCTCGGTGCTGTTCGAACAGGCACGAGTGATGCGCATGCAGTACCACGAGCACTGCATGATCCGCACCGAGGAGAGCCGCTGCAGCCTCGACGGCGAACCGTGCGTGCGCAAGCTTCGGCGTGCGGAAGCCTTGTGCGCACAGGTGCGCGACCGGTGGAAGCAGGTCGGCGACCCCGTGCGGATGGCGATGGTCAACGTCCTGCTGACACACGTGCGCATCGATCTGGGTGAACTTGACCGCGCACATCGCAGCTGGCAGCGCGCTGACCAGTTGCTTGCCGGAAGGAACCGCCCGGTGGCGCGGGCGGAGGCGCTGATGGCGCGGGCGCGGATGAGCGGGGCGCGCAAGCGGTACGCCGACCAGATCTCCCAGCTGACCCAGGCCGCCGAGCTCGCGATGAGCTGCCTGGCACGGGAAGTAGCGGTGCACGCACACCAACAGCTGAGTGAGGCGTACGAACGATCTGGCGACTTCGAACGGGCGTTGCGGCACGCACGACTCCAGTTGGAGCAGTATCGCTTGTGGGAGCTGCAAGAGGGTCGCGATCTCCTGCGCATGCGTGAGCACGACCTGTCGTCGCGACTCGTGGAACAGTTGGCGCACAGGCGTTTCGAGCCCAAGCGCGAGGACGCCGTGGTGCGTGTTCCGCACAGCGGTGAGTTGCACGAAACCGCCACCGCGGAGCACACGAACACCCGCATCGCCCGCGCGTTGCGAGCAGGGCTCACCAAACGCGGCATCGAGGTGCTGCGGCTCGTGGCCGCCGGAGCGAGCACTGCGATGATCGCCGAGTCGCTCGGACTGTCCCCCAAGACGGTGCAGAACCACCTTCAACGGATCTACAGCACGCTTGACGTCAACGGGCGTGCTGGAGCCATCGTCTGGTGGATGAGCTTGACCAATGGCGAGTCATCTATTGTCAACTAATTGACAATTGGTCCGAGCAGACCGTCGTTCAATCGCCCGTTCGGTCGCTTGCCGCTGACGAGGTACTGCCGGTTTCTGGGTGTTTTACCCACGTCCACGGAGTGGAATTGGGTGATGTGGCGGGTAACCGGTCTGTGTCATGCTCCGTTAACAACGTGTCCAGTTAATGAGCGAGGTGCAGTCATGACGGGGCAACGTCGCCCGCCGTCAGTGCTTGCGCAGCGCGATGCGAGCCACGTCGCGCCACAGGAGCGGATCAACGCCCTCGGGGTTGATGTGCTCCAGCAGCGCGGCCAGTGCCGTGCGCGCGCCGCCGCTGCTGTCCGGGTCGACCTCGTCCGCAGCCCGCACGAGCAGCAGGTGGCACCGCAGTTGCTGCTCGGCGTCCAGCTGCCCGGTCGCGATAGCGCTTTCCGCGAGTTCCCGCGCCCGGTCGACTTCCCCGTCCCGCAACGCCAGTTCGGCCCGCAGTGCGCGAGCGTGCGCGAGCAGACCGTCCTGCCGGCGCATCGCCGCGACGGTCGTCTCCACCTTGTCCAGCAACGAAACCACGTCGTCGAGGTTCGCACCGGGCGTGCGCAGCGCGATGGACGCACCGGCCAGGCGGACGCGGCAGCGGTACTCGGGGTCTCCGTCGTAGTCGTCGAGCATCTCGACGGCTTCCCGGATGCAGTGCGCGGCTTCGCTTCGGTCGCCCAGCCGATCGGCGACCTTGGCCCGCGCCCACCACGTGGAGATGGCGAGCCGGTCTCGCCCGAGTTCGGGCAGCCGCGCGGAAAGCTGGTCCACCACCTGTTCGGCGTCGGCCAGACGTCCCGCCGCGGTCAGCTCCGCGCACAACGAGATGAGCGCGCGGGTGTTGACGCGACGCACCCGTTCGCCGTCACCGCTCGCCAGCTCCACGGCCTCGCTCGCGGCCTTCACGGATTCGGCCGTCCGGCCGAGGCGCCGCAAGGAGGATGCGCGCAGGATCTCCACCAGCGCGTCCACCGCCGGACCGGGAGACCACGACTTGCGCAGCTTCGCCGCCGCCAGCAGCAGACCCTCGTGGTCGCGCTGCCTCGCGAGCATCACCAGGCGCGTCCAGCGCACGCACCAGCCGAACATCTCCTCGTCCGACCGCTTTCCCAGCGTTTCCAGCAGGTCGACGGCCATCACCAGGTCGCCGTCGTGGTAGGCGAGCAGCGCCTCGCACCACGCCAGCGCCTCGTCCTGCATCGCGGTGCGGTCCTCGTCGACCATCAGCTCGGACGGGTCGACGCCCAACACCTCGGCGAGCCTGCGCACCACCGCGGGCGACGGCACCCGTTCGCCGGACTCCAGCCTCGACACGTAGCTCATGGAGACACCGGGGCACGCGAGGTCCTTTTGCGACAAACCGCGTTGCAGCCGGACCGCCCGCAACCGCGCACCGAACCTCGTCAACGACTTCCTGCCCTCATCCACGGCCGCCACCTATCGAACGGAGCCCCTTAATGAAGTTGAACACTATCGCTCGAACCATCGCAGCAGTGATCCTCAGTTTGGGCGCACTGGCGATGCTCGGAGGCGCGGCCTCCGCCGACGACCGCGGGGAGGGCTTCACACCTCCTTACTGCACGCACCCCTGATCGTTCCAGCCGTGTGAGGTGGTCTTGCCTCCCTCGCAAGCAAGACCACCTCAACACGCGCCCGCCAATTGACACACCTGGCCACATCGTCAGTTACGAGTGAGGCACCCTTGTGGGGTGACTCTGCAACTGCGCACGCCTCGTCACCAGGTGAGTCCGAAGTCGGTCCTGCTGTGGACGATGCAGGCCGCCCTGTTCTGGCTGGTGCTCTTCGTGCCCCAGCTCATCGTGTTCCTGCTGGTGAACTCCCCGCCCACGTGGGAGCTGGCGCTGCTGGTCGCCACCCTGGTCATCGGCATCGTGCACACCGCGGTCGAGCCGAGCTGGCGCTACCGCGTCCACCGCTGGGAGACCACGCCGGATGCCGTGTACACCCTCTCCGGCTGGCTGAACCAGGAGTGGCGGGTCGCTCCCGTGTCGCGGATCCAGACGATCGACACCAAGCGCGGGCCGTTCCAGCAGATGCTCGGCCTCTCGACGGTCACGGTGACGACGGCGTCGGCCGCCGGCCCGGTGGAGATCGAGGGACTGGACCACGAGGTCGCGCAGCAACTCGTGGTGGAGCTGACGAACACCACGCAGGCCACTCCCGGTGATGCCACGTGACCACTCCTTCGGAGGTGCCGGCTGGGCTTCCCACCGCACCGGAGTTCGTCGAGCCGCTGCAGGAATGGCACCGCCTGCACGTGCGGATGCTGGTCGTGCGGCCGCTCAACGAGAGCATCGCGATGCTGGTGCCGATCCTCGTGCTGCTGTTCACCGGCAACGGCGAGAAGTGGCGTCTCATCGCCAGTGGCGCCACGGTCGCGATGATCCTCGCGTTCAGCTATCTCAT
Source organism: Lentzea sp. NPDC054927 (assembly GCF_053610285.1). Taxonomy (NCBI): domain Bacteria; kingdom Bacillati; phylum Actinomycetota; class Actinomycetes; order Pseudonocardiales; family Pseudonocardiaceae; genus Lentzea; species Lentzea sp. NPDC054927. The sequence goes on along the minus strand of NZ_JBSGXZ010000052.1, from coordinate 9,861 downwards.
CTGGCGCACCACGAGGTACCGCATCACCGACGACCAGGTGGAGCTGCACACGGGTTTGCTGACCCGCAAACAACTCGCGGTGCCGCGCGATCGCATCAGGACGGTCGACCTCACCTCGAAGCCCGGCCACCGCATCTTCGGCCTCTCGGCCGTGCGGATCGGCACAGGGCAGCAGGACGCCCCCGGCACCGACGGCCTCACGCTCGACGCGGTGACGCAGCAGGAGGCCGAGCGGCTGCGGTTGTTGTTGCTACAGAAGACAGTCGCGCCGAAGCCGGCCGCTGCCGGTGAGTCCGCCGAGCCGCACGCGGAGCCGGTGATCGCGGAGTCCGAGGTCATCTCGCAGCTCGACCTGAAGTGGCTGAAGTTCGCGCCGCTCTCGCTGTCGGGCCTGGTCGCGATCGGTGCCGTGTTCGGTGTGCTGTCGAACTACGCCGACGACCTCGGCCTGCACCCCGTGCTGGACCTGTGGGAGTGGCTGTTCGAGCACCCGAACTTCACGCTGCTCGGCGTGTTCGTGATCGCGCTGATCGTGGTCGGGCTCGTGCTGTCGATCCCGCTTTACATTCTTCAGTTCTGGAACTACCGGCTGACCCGCGAGCCCGACGGAACTCTTCGCGTGCAACGAGGTCTGCTCACCACCCGCTCGGTTTCGGTGGAGGAGCAACGGCTGCGCGGCGTCGACATCCAGGAACCGCTGCTGGTCCGCGCGGGCAAGGGTGCGAAGCTCGCCGCCGTGACCACGGGCCTGGGCTCGAAGGGCGAGAGCAACCTGCTGCTGCCGCCGGCGCCGTTGTCCGTGGCGCACCAGGTCTCGCAGGACGTGCTGAAGGTCCACGACGACCCGACCCTGCGCAAGCTCCGCAAGCACCCGTTCGCCGCGTTGCGCCGCAGCATGGTCCGGCACGTGGTGCCGTGGGTCGTGATCGCGATCGGACTCGCGGTCTGGGCGCCGTCGTGGGCGTGGCCGATCCCGGTGGCGATCCTCCCGTTCGCCGCACTGGTCGGCTGGGACAACTACCGCTCGCTCGGCAACGCCCTGGACGACCGCTATCTGGTGACGCGCAACAACTCCCTGGTGCGCAGCACGGTCGCGTTGCAGCGCACTGGCATCATCGGCTGGCGCATTCAGCGGTCGTTCTTCCAGCGCCGCAGCGGGTTGATGACGATCGGCGCGACCACCGCGGCGGGTGCGGGCGTCTACCACGTGACGGACGTCGGCGAGTCCGACGGCCTGGCGCTGGCCGACGAGGCCGTGCCGGACCTGCTGCGCCCGTTCCTGATCGATCCCGCTGCCGAAGGTCAGGCGGAACGGAACGTCTGACGATAAGCGCTCGGCGACACCCCGATCGACGCCGCCAGCTGCTGCCGCAACGCCGCGCCGGTCCCGAAACCGGCGTGGTTCGCGACCTGGTCGATCGGCAGATCGGTGGACTCCAGCAGGTGCCGGGCGCGGTCGACGCGTTGCTGTGTCAGCCACTGGCCCGGTGACATGCCGGTCTCCGCGCGGAACCGGCGGGTGAACGTCCGCACGCTCATCCGCACCTGGGCGGCCATCGCGGCCAGGTCGAGCGGTTCTTGGAGGCGCTCCAAGGCCCATTCGCGGGCGAGCGCGGTCGAGGTGTCCGGGTAGCTGGGCACCGGCCGGTCGACGAACTGGGACTGGCCGCCCTGCCGCCACGCCGGGACGACGCAGTAGCGGGCGATCCAGTTCGCCACCTCGCTGCCGTGGTCGGACCTGATGACGTGCAGGCACAGGTCGATGCCCGCCGCGACGCCCGCGGACGTCAGCACGTCGCCGTCGTCGATGAACAGCACGTCCGGGTTGAGGCGCACCTTCGGGTACAGCGCGCGGAACTGGTCGGTGGTGCCCCAGTGCGTGGTCGCGGGCCTGCCGTCGAGCAGCCCTGCGGCGGCGAGCACGAACGCTCCGGTGCAGATCGACATGATCCGCGGCGCGTTCGTCGTCGTGAGCGCTTCCAGGACCGCGGGTTCGAGCCAGCCCTCGCGTGCCGGCTGGTAGTGGGTGCCCGGCACGAGCACCGTGTCCGCGTCTTGGAGCACCTCCAAGCCGTGGTCGGGCGCGATGGTGAAGCCGCCGGTGGTGGGGATCGGGCGGCCGTCCGGCGAGCAGACGACGACCTCGTAGCGGTCCGCGAGCCGGGCGAACATGTGCGTGGAGCTGCCGATGTCGAACGCCACCGACTGTTCGAGCGCGAGAACGGCGATCCGGTGCATGGCCTGATTCTTTCACATGTTGGCCATCGGGCCACTGGTCGCCGGGTCGCCCATCGCCGAACCTTGTCGGCGTGAGACTGCATTGGGCCTGGGTTGTCGCAGGTGTGTCCTTCATCGCCTTGGTGGGTGCTGCGTCGTTCCGCGCGGCACCTGGCGCGTTGATCGAGCCGTTGCGGGCGGAGTTCGGCTGGACGACCGGCACGATCTCGCTCGCCATCTCGATCAACCTGTTGCTGTTCGGGTTGACCGCGCCGTTCGCGGCCGCGCTGATGGACAGGTTCGGCGTGCGGGTCGTGGTGACCTGTGCGTTGACGCTGGTCGCGATCGGCAGCGGGCTGACGGTGTTCATCACCGCGTCCTGGCAGCTGGTGCTGCTGTGGGGTGTCGTCGTCGGCCTCGGCACCGGCTCGATGGCACTGGCGTTCGTCGCGACGATCACCGGACGGTGGTTCGTGCGGCACCGCGGCCTGGTCACGGGCGTGCTGACGGCAGGTGGTGCGGCCGGTCAGCTGGTGTTCCTGCCGACGGTGGCCTGGCTGTCCGAGTCCTACGGCTGGCGGTACGCGTCGCTGGTGATCTGCATCGCCGCACTGGCCGTGGTGCCGCTGGCGGCGTTCTTCCTGCGCGAGTACCCGCGCGATGTGGGGCTGCTGCCGCTCGGCGCGACGGAGGACACTCCCCCGCCGCCGTCCGGTGGTGCGGCTCGGCGCGCGCTGACGGCGTTGGGGTCGGCGGCCAAGACACGGCCGTTCTGGCTGCTGGCGGGTGGGTTCGCCATCTGCGGCGCGTCCACGAACGGTCTGGTGGGCACGCACTTCATCCCCGCCGCGCACGACCACGGCATGCCTACGACGACCGCGGCCGGGCTGCTCGCGCTGGTCGGCGTGTTCGACATCGTGGGCACGATCGTGTCCGGCTGGCTGACCGACAAGGTCGACTCACGGATGCTGCTGGCGGGCTACTACCTGCTGCGCGGCCTGTCGCTGATGATCCTGCCGCAGCTGTTCGGGGCCAGCGCGCACCCGTCGATGCTGGTGTTCATCATCTTCTACGGCCTGGACTGGGTCGCGACCGTGCCGCCGACGGTGGCGTTGTGCCGCCAGTACTTCGGCATGTCAGGGCCCGTCGTGTTCGGCTGGGTGTTCGCCTCGCACCAGCTCGGTGCGGCGATCGCGGCCTCCGCGGCCGGACTCACCCGCGACCACCTGGGCAGCTACGACCTGGCCTGGTACGTCGCGGGCGCCCTCTGCCTCGGCGCGGCCGTGTTGTCAGCGTCGCTTGCGCGAAGTCCCGAAGAGACCCCGCGTGATCTCGCGCGCCAGGGCGCTGCCGGCTGACCGCAGGAACGACTTCACCGCGCTGTTGCCCAGCACCTTCTCGACCATCCCCGGTTCCTCCTTCTCCTGACGAGGAGGTTCCGGGGCTTGTTCTTGTTGGGGCGGCGCCACTTTCTGCATGAGCTGCTCGTAGGCCGACTCGCGGTCGACGGTCTCGGAGTACTTGCCGTGCAGATCTGAGCCCTGAGCCGCCTGCTTGATCGCGTCGTTGCCGATGGTGTCCATCAACGAACGCGGCGCCCGCAGCCTGGTCCACGCGACCGGCGTCGGCGCGCCCTTCTCGCTCAGCACGGTGATGATCGCCTCGCCGATGCCGAGCGAGGTGAGCGCCTTCTCCAGGTCGTAGTGCGGCGTGGTCGGGTACGTCTTCACCGTGCGCGCCAACGCTTTCTGATCATCCGGCGTGAACGCGCGCAGTGCGTGCTGGACGCGCGCGCCGAGCTGCGACAGCACGTCGTTCGGGATGTCGGTCGGCAGCTGCGTACAGAAGAAGACGCCGATTCCCTTGGACCGGATGAGCTTCACGGTCTGGGTGATCTGGTCGAGGAACGCTTTCGACGCGTTCGAGAACAGCAAATGCGCCTCGTCGAAGAAGAAGACGAGCTTGGGCTTCTCGACGTCACCTTCTTCCGGCAACGTCTCGAACAGTTCGGCCAGCAACCACATGAGGAACGTGGAGAACAACGCCGGATTGCCCTGCAGTTCCGCGAGTTCGAGGAGGCTGACGACGCCTTTGCCGTCGCGTTGCCGCATCAGGTCGGCCGGGTCGAGCTCCGGTTCGCCGAAGAACCTGTCGCCGCCCTGCGCCTCCAGGTTGACCAGGGCCCGCAGGATCACGCCCGCGGTCGAGCTGGACACGCCGCCGATGCCCTTGAGGTCTTCCTTGCCCTCGTCGCTGGTGAGGTGCTGGATGACGCTGCGCAGGTCCTTGGTGTCGAGCAGCGGGAGACCACGGCTGTCCGCCCAGTGGAAGATCAGGCCGAGCGTGGACTCCTGGGTGTCGTTCAGGCCCAGCACCTTCGACAGCAGGATCGGGCCGAAGCTCGTGACGGTCGCCCGCAGCGGCACGCCGAGGCCACCGGTGCCGATCGACAGGAACTGCGTCGGGTACGACTGCGGCTGCCAGTCGTCGCCGGTGTCCTTGGCGCGGGTGGCGGTCCGGTCGCTCGTGGCGCCCTGCTGCGACAGTCCGGACAAGTCGCCCTTCACGTCCGCCATCAGCACCGGCACGCCGTTGTTCGACAGCTGTTCGGCCAGCAGCTGGAGCGTCTTCGTCTTGCCGGTACCCGTCGCCCCCGCGACCAGCCCGTGGCGGTTGACCATGGCCAGCGGGATGCGGACGTGCGCGGTCGATTCCACCTGACCGTCTACCAGCACCGCGCCCAGTTCGATGGCCGCGCTCTCGGACTCGTATCCAGCAGCGATCTCAGACTGAGCCGTCATGCACGGGGAGCGTAACCAGGTTGCTGCACGCCGCCACTCGAAGTTGAGCCCTCGCGCAGTAATGTTTCCGGCGTGATGGATCGTCTGGTGTGGATCGACTGCGAGATGACCGGACTCGACTTGGGCAAGGACGCTCTGATCGAGATCGCGGCACTGGTCACGGACGCCGAGCTCAACGTGCTCGGCGACGGCGTGGACATCGTGATCCACGCGGATGACGAAGTGCTCGCCTCGATGCCGGAAGTCGTCATGGAGATGCACGCCAAGTCGGGTCTGACCGAAGAGGTGCGCGCCTCGGCGGTGTCGATGGAAGAGGCAGAGGCCGCCGTGCTGGCCTACATCAAGGAGTGGGTCCCGGATCCGCGGACCGCTCCCCTGGCCGGCAACTCCATCGCCACGGACCGCGGCTTCATCGCCCGCGACATGCCGGCGTTGGACGCACACCTGCACTACCGCATGGTCGACGTGTCGTCGATCAAGGAGCTGTGCCGGCGCTGGTACCCGCGCATCTACTACGCGCAGCCGGGCAAGGGTCTCGCGCACCGGGCGCTCGCGGACATCATCGAGTCGATCCGGGAGCTCGCGTACTACCGGCGCACGGCGTTCGTGCCGCAGCCGGGTCCGTCGACCGAACAGGCCCAGGCCGTGGCCGCTGAGCTGCTCAAGAACGCCGAATGACCCCCTGATTTCAATATCGGTACCTGTCGTTGCTATGCTTTCCTCGCCGGTCAACGACCGGTGATGGTGGGTGTAGCTCAGCTGGCAGAGCACTGGGTTGTGATCCCAGGTGTCGCGGGTTCAAGTCCCGTCACTCACCCGGATAAGCCGGATTATGTTCGCAGAAAGCGCGAACATAATCCGGCTTCGTTGTGTTTTCTGGGGGCCAAGCCCCCAGACCCCAGCCGGGGGCACGCCCCCGGACCCCCAACCGTCGGAGCGCCCTGTGACCACGCTCGTCGCCAAGGAACTTGCCGCAGGTCACGGTGATCGCGTCCTGTTCTCGGGGCTCGATCTCGTGGTCGCACCGGGTGACGTCATCGGGCTCGTGGGCGTGAACGGCGCCGGCAAGTCGACGTTGCTCAAGACGCTGGCCGGGCTGATCCCCGCCGAAGAGGGCCGCGTGACGCTGAGCCCGCCGGGCGCGAACGTGGGCCACCTCGCGCAGGAGCCGGAGCGTCTCGAGGGCGAGACCGTGCGGGACTTCCTGGCTCGCCGCACCGGTGTCGCCGCAGCTCAGGCCGCACTCGACGTGGCCACCGACGCTTTGACGGCCGGCAACGACGAGGGTTATTCCGACGCGTTGGACCAGTGGCTCGCGCTGGGTGGCGCGGACCTGGAGGAACGGTCGCTGGAGGTCATCGCCGACATCGGGCTGACCGTGGGCCTCGACGCGGTGATGACCTCGCTGTCCGGCGGTCAGGCCGCGCGGGCGGGCATGGCGTCGTTGCTGCTCAGCCGCTACGACATCTTCCTGCTGGACGAGCCGACCAACGACCTGGACCTCGACGGCCTGGAGCGGCTGGAGAAGTTCGTCACGGGCCTGCGCGCGGGCACGGTGGTGGTGTCGCACGACCGCGAGTTCCTGGCCCGCACGGTGACCAGCGTGCTGGAGCTCGACCTGCACCAGAACTCCGTGCGCCTGTACGGCGGCGGCTACGAGTCCTACCTCGAAGAGCGCGCACGGGCCCGTCAGCACGCGCGCAACGACTACGAGGAGTTCGCGGACACCAAGGCCTCGCTGGAAGCCCGTGGGCGCATGCAGCGCGCGTGGATGGACAAGGGCGTGAAGAACGCCCGGCGCAAGGCGACCGACAACGACAAGAACGCCCGCAAGTTCCGTGCCGACGCCACCGAGAAGCAGGCCTCCAAGGCCCGCCAGACCGACCGCATGATCGAACGCCTGGAGGTCGTCGAGGAGCCCCGCAAGGAGTGGGAGCTGCGGATGGAGATCGCCGCGGCCCCGCGTTCCGGTGCCGTCGTGGCGTCCTTGCGGGCGGCCGTGGTCGAACGCGGCGGCTTCCGGCTGGGTCCCGTCGACCTGCAGATCGACTGGGCGGACCGGGTCGCGATCACCGGCGCGAACGGCGCCGGCAAGTCGACGCTGCTGGCCGCGTTGCTGGGACGGGTCGAGCTGGTTTCTGGCTACGCGACCCTGGGCTCCGGTGTCGTGGTCGGCGAGGTCGATCAAGCCCGCGGGCTGTTCCTCGGCGAGCTGCCGCTGGTGGAGGCGTTCGAGCAGGCCGTGCCGGAGATGAACCCGGCCGACGTGCGGACGTTGCTGGCCAAGTTCGGGCTGAAGGCGGTGCACGTGATGCGTCCGGCGGCTTCGTTGTCGCCCGGCGAGCGCACGCGGGCGGCCTTGGCGTTGCTGCAGGGGCGCGGGGTGAACCTGCTGGTGCTGGACGAGCCGACGAACCACCTCGACCTGGCCGCGATCGAGCAGCTGGAGTCGGCGCTGGAGAACTACCCCGGCACGTTGCTGCTGGTGACGCACGACCGGCGGATGCTGGAGGCCGTGCAGGTGAACCGTCACCTGGCCGTGTCCGGCGGCCAGGTGACGGTGTCCTGAGCTACTTCAGGTCGAGCTGGTAGATCTGCGTGGTGCTGTTGTTCGGGATGGAGTCCTTGTCCCCGTTGGACGTCGTGAGCCAGAGGTCACCTTGCGGGGTCTTCTCGACCGTCCTCAAGCGACCGTAAGCGCCCTCGAAGAAGACCTGGGGCTCACCGCCGATCGGGATCCGGTAGAGCCGTTGCCCGCGCAACGCCGCCAGGTACAGCACGTCGTCCACAATGGCCAGTCCGCTCGGTGACGCCTGGCTGACCGGCCAGGTGTGCTTGGGCGCGACGAACGTCGGTTCGCCGCACTCGCCGGACGTGCCCTCGCACGCGGGCCAGCCGTAGTTGCCGCCGGGCTTGATCAGGTTGATCTCGTCCATGACCGAGTTGCCGAGTTCGGCTTCCCAGAGGCGGCCGCGCGAGTCGAACGCCAGGCCCTGCACGTTGCGGTGGCCGTAGCTGTAGACGTACTTGCCGGGGAACGGGTTGTCGCGCGGCACGCTGCCGTCCGGGTTGACGCGCAACACCTTGCCGCCCAACGAGTTCAGGTCCTGCGCGTTGGCCGCGACCTGACCGTCGCCGGTGGCGATGTAGAGCTTGCCGTCCGGGCCGAACCTGAGCCGGCCGCCGTTGTGGAACTTGTTGCGCGGCGCGCCGGTGAGCAGCACCTGGTGGGTGCTCGCGTCGAGTTTTCCGCCTGCCAGCTTGAACCTGACGAGCCGGTTGTCGGTCGGGCTGGTGTGGTAGGCGTAGAGCCAGCCGTCCTTCTGCTCGACGCCGAGGAGGCCGCCCTCGCCGTCGGTGCTGACGACGTTCGGGACGCGGCCGGCGACGGACCTGGTGCCGTCCTTGGCGATCTGGATGATGTCGCCGGTGTCGCGCTGGGCGTAGAACGCCGTGCCGTCTCTCAGGAACTCCAAGCCCCACGGCACATCGGTGTCGTTGGCGATCTTGGTGACCTCGCCGACGGCGTCGTGTCCCTTGCGAGTGCTGGCTTTGACGGGTGCGGTGAACGGCCCGCTCTTGCCGGAGGTGTCGATGGCCTTGACGGTGAACTCGTAGTCCGTCTGCTGTTTGAGGCCCGCGATCGTGGTCTGCTGGCCGGTGGTGGTGCCGACCTGCACGCCGTTCGAGAAGACCGCGTAGCTCGCGACAGCAACGTTGTCGCTCGCCGCTCCCCAGGCGAGCGAGACGCTGTTGGCGGTCAGCTTCTGCACGATCGCGTTGAAGGGCGCGGTCGGCGGCTCGGTGTCGACGACGGCGGCCGGGGTGGTGACCGTGATCGAGTTGCTGGCCTGCGAGATGTTGCCCGCGGCGTCCTTCGCGTTGACGTAGAAGGAATACGTGGTGTTCGGGGTGAGGCGCGTGACGTTGTTGGAGAGCCCCTCGACCGTCTTCACGTACTGGCCGGACTGGTAGATCTCGTAGCTCGTGACGGCCACGTTGTCGCTCGCCGCGCCCCACTGCAGGTTGACCGAGGTGGCCGTGAAGGCCTTGACGCTCAAGGTTCCCGGCGTGGTGGGCGGTGCGGTGTCGACGACGCCGGGCGTGCCGTGGACCTCGAACTCGCGCATTTCGTAGTTCCGGAAGCAGGGCTTGGTCAGCAACACCCGGACCCAGCGGCCGAAGCCGGTGAACTCGAGGTTGTCGTCGCCGCCGTCGCCCTTTTCGGTGCTGTGGACGTCACGCCAGTACACGCCTTCCGGCGACGTCTGGACGGAGTACTTCCGCGCGCAGAGCGAGCCCCAGCGCAGCACGACCCGGTTGATCGTGGACATCGAGCCGAGGTCGATCGAGATCCACTGCCGGTCGCCGTTCTCGCTGCGCCAGGTGGTACGTCGATCGACGTCGGTCGCTTTGGTGGCGACGTGCCGGGCGTTGCTCTCGCTCGACGCCGTTGCGGGCCTGGCGAACGAGAGCAACACGTCGTCCGCGTGGGCTGGTGGTGCCGCCACCGCCGTGAGCGCGATCGAGGTCGCGACCACGAGCAGTCTTCGCAGCGGTGAAGCCACGGTGCCTCCCAGGAAGTCGGGCGGCGGTGGCGGCGTCAGCCTTTCACAAACGTTTTCAGGCCGCTAGCACCCTGCGTCGGCAGGGCGCCAGCGGCCTGGTCGCACTACTAGCTGTGATGTCCAGGGACGTTGTCCTGGTTTGGGTGTGTGACGGCTTGTCGTGAAGACAGGTGAAGGCCTCTGGATGTGAAGTGGAGCTGTCTAGGAACCGCTTCACATGTCCGGAGGCCTTCGTGTCCCACCCTAACGCGGCGCTGACGCCACGCGCCCGGCTA
>NZ_JBSGXZ010000051.1:0-56486 GCF_053610285.1 Lentzea sp. NPDC054927 | reverse complement strand
TGGTTTACCCTCCGCCTCCCCCGCGGGGGCGTTCGGTGTTCGGCCTCCTCCACTCCCCACACCGGGTTTGTGTGGTGTATATCCCCCACGCCTCAGGTCATTCGGCGTTGGAACTCGTCGCCCACAGGTCGATGCCCGACTCGACGGCGTACTTGTCGATCTCGGCGAGCTCGTCGTCGGTCAGCGGCGGCGCCTGCAGAGCCGCGAGGTTCTGCTCCAGCTGCCCGACCGAGGACGCGCCGATCAACGCCGACGTGACGCGCGGGTCGCGGATCGTCCAGGTCAGCGCGAGCTGGGCGAGCGACTGCCCGCGCGACTTGGCGATCTCGTTGAGCGAGCGGATCCGGCTGAGGTTCTCGTCGCTCAGCAGGTCCGTCGACAACGACTTGCCCTGCGAGGCGCGCGAGCCCTCGGGGATGCCGTTGAGGTAGCGGTCGGTCAGCATGCCCTGCGCGAGCGGCGAGAACGCGATGCAGCCGGCCCCGACCTCCTCCAGCGCGTCCAGCAGCTCCGGCTCGATCCAGCGGTTGAGCATCGAGTACGACGGCTGGTGGATCAGCAACGGCACGCCCGCGGACCGCAGCAGCTCGGCCGCCTCCCGCGTCTTGGCCGGCGAGTACGACGAGATGCCCGCGTACAGCGCCTTGCCCTGCTGCACCGCGGACACGAGCGCGCCCATCGTCTCCTCGAGCGGCGTCTCCGGGTCGAACCGGTGGGAGTAGAAGATGTCGACGTAGTCGAGGCCCATCCGGGTCAGCGACTGGTCGAGCGAGCTGAGCAGGTACTTGCGGCTGCCCCACTCCCCGTACGGCCCGGCCCACATGTCGTAGCCGGCCTTCGTCGAAATGACGAGCTCATCGCGGTAGGGCCTGAGATCATCCTTCAGGATCTGCCCGAACGTGATCTCCGCCGAGCCGTAGGGCGGACCGTAGTTGTTGGCGAGGTCGAAGTGCGTGACACCGAGGTCGAACGCCCTCCGCGCGATCCCGCGACCCAGCTCATAAGGCCGGTCGCCGCCGAAGTTGTGCCACAGTCCGAGCGAGATGGCGGGCAGCTTGAGGCCGCTGCGTCCCGTCCGCCGGTACGTCATCTGGTCGTAGCGCGCGCTATCCGCGAGGTAGGACATGGGGCCCAGAATGTCACGTCCTAGTGAGACAGAGCAGGACATGAAGCGCGCCGCGGAGGCGGGCGAAATCCTCGATCTCTCCCGCCGGGGCGACAACGTTCTGCGCGCCGAAGCCGTCCGCGACCTGCTGCAGTCCGGCGACCTCGGTCCGGTGGGGCTCCAGGTGACCGGTGCGCGGATCACCGGCCAGCTCGCTCTCGACTTCTTCCAGTCGCCGAACCCGTTGTTGCTGGACAACTGCCTGTTCGAGGAGCCGCTGTCGCTGTTCCACACAGAGGTTCCCGGGCTGTCGCTCGACGACTCGACGGTGCCCGGCGTCAACGCCGAGGGTCTGCACACGAGCTACCTCGCCATGCGGGACATCCGCTGCACCGGGCTGCTCGACCTGGACAACGCACGGATCGACGGTCCGCTGCTGCTCACCGGAAGCAGCATGCGCGGACTCAGCGGCGGCGGCATGCACGTCAGCCGCGACGTGTGGATGGACGGGGTGTTCGTCACCTCCGAGGGAATCGGGTGCTGGCTCGACAGCTGCGAGATCGGCATGGACCTCATGCTCAACAACGCCGTCGTGGACGCCGACGGCGACGCGATCTACCTCGACGGTGCGCGGATCGGTGGCGTGATCAGGCTGCACCACGCTTTCGCACGGGCGAGGGGGAACGGCGACGCGTTGACCTTCGTCGACGCGACGGCGCGCGGGATGGAGCTCGCCGGCGCCGTGTTGCGCAGTGAGGCGAGCATCGCCCTGCGCGGCAGCGGCGCGCACATCCGCTCCGGCATAACGCTCGACCGCGGCTTCAACGTCCTGACGAACAGCACCGATGCCGCCGTCGAACTCGTCAACACGAGATTGGGCGGAGACCTCTGGATCGGTGGGTCGATTCGCAACCGGGGCGGCCGGGCAGTGGTGGTGCACCGAGCGGTCGTCGAGGGCAGCCTGCTGGTCGCGGGCTCGCGCATCGAGGCGGAGTCGTTCGGTGCCGCGCTGGAGATCAGCGACACCGACGTCGGAGGCGAGATCGCCGTCAACCCCGAAAAGATCGTCAATCACCGCAGCGGTTTCGCTGTCGACCTGTTCGCCACGAGAGCCGGACGGGCGCTCCGCCTCGGCGTCATGCAGCACATCGACGCCGGTCCGTTCACCGCATCGCTGAACGGCCTCACCTATCCGGAGCCACCTGACGACACCAACGCATGGCTCACGATGCTGCGCAACCACACGCTGGAGTACGAAGCGCAGCCATATCAACAACTCGCCGCCGTCCACCGAGCCGCCGGTCACGAACACACCGCGCGCAAGGTCCTCATCGCCCAGCAACGGGACCTCCGCCGCCGCGGCGACCCCGGCAACAAGCTCTGGCACTGGTTCCTCGGCGTCACGCTCGGCTACGGCTACAAGCCGTCCAGAGCGGTCGCCGGACTGCTCGCCACGTTCGTGCTCGCGCTTTGTCTCGTGTGGACAACCAATGCCTATAACGGCCTTACACCGGCCAAGGACCGCCCCGCCGACTCGTGTTCACCGGTGAACAGAATCAGTCTTGCGGCGGATCTCGCGATCCCGCTGGTGAAGCTCGGCGGGACACCGCGTTGCGAACTGGCGAACGGGCCAGCCGGACAGTGGGCGACCGGAGCAGGCTGGGTGGTGCAGATCCTGGGTTGGTCGTTCGCCACGCTGAGCGTCGCGGGCTTTACCGGGCTCGTTCGCAAAAGCTGACGAACTGTCACGTCGAATTGAGACGGGGGCCCGCCCACCTGGGCGAACCCCCTTCTGCAATAGAGCCGGCGAGGGGAATCGAACCCCTAACCTTTCGCTTACAAGGCGAGTGCTCTGCCAATTGAGCTACGCCGGCCTGGCTCGTGTTCGCGAACATGGTAAGCGCCCGTTGCGGGTGCTACCTGCGGCGAACGGTCTGCTCTCAGTGTGATCGGATTGCTCCGACCGGAGTCAGACCAACCAACTGAGTGGCTCAAAGCGCCGCACAGGCCGCCTTGACCAGGTCAGGAGGGTAACCAACAGACAGTGATCATGTCCTCCGTTTTGGGTCGCCCGATCGGAGGTGGCAGACGACACAGCAACAGTCGAACGACTCCTCACGATCACACGACGGAGGTGCGCAAGATTTCCACGAACAGCCTGCACGGCCCCGCTCTGCCCGATGACACCACGGTTCACCTGGTACTCGATCTCGCACTGAAGATCGGTGAGGTCCAAATGTCCAGTGGTGCGGGCGCGGCCGACGTAACAGCCACGATTCTCTCCGTCACCGAGAGCTATGGACTTCCCCATACCGAAGTAGACGTGATCTACACCTCTATCAGCGTGTCGTGTCATCGCGGCACAGAGGCACCGCCTATCACCTCGATCAGGGTCGTCCGGCAGCGTGGTCTCGACTACACGCGACTCGCGGACGTCGAGCACCTCGTGCGCAATCTCGGGCCGATCGAAGAAGCGCACGCACGGCTGGAAGACATCACCAACGCCAAGCACCCGTATCCGCGCTGGGTCGCGACTGCCGCGTGGGGAGGAATGGCCGCCGCGGTCGCTTTCCTCGTCGGTGGCGGGCTGGTGCTCGCGATCACCGCCGCGGCCATCACCGCCGTGGTCGACCGGGTCGGCAGGCTCCTCAACCGCCGTGCGCTCCCGTTCTTCTTCCAGCAACTCGTCGGCGGTGGGCTCGGCACGGGTGCCGCGCTGGCCATCTACTCGACCGGGTTGCTGCCGGTGCGGCCGAGCCTGCTGGTCGCGGTCGGGATCGTCGTGCTGCTGTCCGGGCTCGCGCTGGTCAGCACCGTGCAGGACGCGATCTCCGGCTACAACGTCACCGCCGCGGGCCGCACGGTCGAAACCGTGCTGCTCAGCGCGGGCCTGATCGCGGGCGTCGCGCTGGCGATCCGCGCCGCCGTCCACTTCGGACTGGACATCAGGCTCAGCGACCCGTTGCCCGCGTTGATCTCCGCCGTGCCGATGCAGTTCGCGGCAGGTGCGGCGACCAGTGCGTTCTTCGCGCTCGCCTGTTACGCCCGGCCCCGTGCGCTCATCGCCGCCGCCATCTCCGGCGCGATCGGCACGGCCACCTACGGTCTCGTGACGAGCGCCGGTCTGGACGCGCTGCTCGGGTCCGCACTGGCCGCCGCGATCACCGGGTTCGGCGGCGCGACGATGACCCGGCGGCTGCGCATCCCGACGCTCGTCGTCGTGCAGGCGGGGGTCGTGCCGCTGCTGCCCGGCTGGACCACCTACCAGGGGCTGTTCCAGCTCACCGCGGAGGGCGATCCGGCCGGTTTGAGCACGCTGGTGTTCGCGAGTGGTATTGCTCTCGCCCTGGCCGGAGGGGTCGTTTTCGGTGAGTACCTGGCCCAGCCGGTGCGCACCGGACTGGGCCGATTGGAGCGCAAGTTCGCTGGTCCGCGCATGTCCGGGCCGCTCAAACCCACCGAGCGTCGGTTGGAGTGAACCTCCCTGTGACGGGGGTTACACGACACGCAGCGGCCACGCGACCGCACTAACCTGGGTTTTTGTGAGCATGGACATTGGCGAGAACGGGGCGGAATTCGTAGTCGTGGCCAACCGGCTGCCGGTTGACCTGGAGCGCTTGCCCGACGGCACAGAACGTTGGAAGCACAGCCCTGGAGGGCTGGTGAGTGCGCTCGAACCGTTCCTCCGCTCACACAGCGGCGCATGGGTCGGCTGGCCCGGTGTGGCCGACGCCGTGGTCTCGCCGTTCGAGGACGACGGCCTGCTGCTGCACCCGGTCGAGCTGTCCGCCAAAGAGGTCGAGGACTACTACGAGGGCTTCTCCAACGGCACCCTCTGGCCGCTCTACCACGACGTCGTCGCCCAGCCCGCGTTCCACCGGCACTGGTGGAACTCCTACGTGCGGGTCAACCAGCGGTTCGCCGACGCGACCGCTAAGGTCGCCGCCCAGGGCGCGACCGTCTGGGTGCAGGACTACCAGCTGCAGCTCGTCCCGGCGATGCTGCGCGAGCAGCGGCCCGACCTGAAGATCGGCTTCTTCCTGCACATCCCGTTCCCGCCGGTCGAGCTGTTCATGCAGCTCCCGTGGCGCACGGAGATCATCCGCGGTCTGCTCGGCGCCGACCTCGTGGGCTTCCACCGGCCCGGCGGCGCGCAGAACTTCCTCTGGCTGGCCCGCCGGCTCGTCGGCCTGGAGCCCAGCCGCGGCACCGTCGGTGTCCGCACCCGGCCAGGTGTCGTGCAGGTCGGCGACCGGACCGTGCGCGTCGGCGCGTTCCCGATCTCGATCGACAGCGCGGGGCTCGACGCGGTGGCTCGCCGCAAGGAGACGCAGGCCCGTGCGAAGCAGATTCGAGCGGACCTCGGCAACCCCAAGCGCATCCTGTTGGGCGTGGACCGTCTCGACTACACGAAGGGCATCGACGTCAGGATCCGCGCTCTGTACGAGCTGATCGCGGACGGACGCGTGGACCCGGAGGACGTCACGATGGTCCAGCTGGCCACCCCCAGCAGGGAACGGGTCGACCACTACAAGACGATGCGCCAGGACATCGAGCAGTCGGTCGGCCGGATCAACGGCGAGTTCGGACGGGTCGGCAAGCCCGTCGTGCACTACCTCCACCAGTCGGTGAACCGCGAGGAGCTCGTCGCGTTCATGAGCGCGGCGGACGTCATGGTCGTCACGCCCGTTCGGGACGGAATGAACCTCGTGTGCAAGGAGTACGTCGCCTGCCGATATGATCTTGGTGGAGCTCTGGTGCTCAGCGAGTTCGCCGGCGCTGCCGCAGAACTGACCAGTGCGTTCCTGGTGAACCCCCATGATCTGGACGGTGTCAAGAACGCACTGCAGGCCGCCCTCGACATCGATCCCGCTGAAGGCCGCCGTAGGATGCGCGCGCTGCGCCGCCAGGTCCTCACCCACGACGTTGACCGCTGGGCGAGGTCCTTCCTGGAGGCGTTGGGCACGCAGACCTCGGTCTGAATCCTTTCAGATCCCACTGACCCATCGAGTGCTCCAGGAGGGGCGTTGACCGCCGAGGCCCTCCCCGCCGAACTGCGCCGAGCGATCGTTCAGCTCGCGCGGACCCCGCGACTACTGGTCGCCAGCGACTACGACGGAACACTCGCGCCGATCGTGGCCGACCCGGAGCAGGCACGCCCGCTTCCGGAGTCGGTGAACGCACTGCGTTCGCTCGCGAGCCTGCACGAGACCACGTCAGCCGTGATCTCGGGCCGTGCGCTGCGCGACCTGGCCACCCTTTCCCGCCTGCCTGGCGAGGTCCACCTGGTGGGCTCGCACGGCTCCGAGTTCGACGTCGGCTTCGTGCACGCGCTGGACGCCAACGCCAAGGCGTTGCTGCGGCGCATCGAAGCCGAGCTCGAAGAGATCGCCGACGGCCAAGAAGGCGTCCAGCTCGAGGTCAAGCCCGCCTCCGTCGCGGTGCACGTGCGCCGTGCCGCGAGCGAGGCCATCGGGGAGGCCGTGCTCACCGCCGTCCGCTCCGGCCCGTGCACCTGGGAAGGTGTGCAGGTCACCGAGGGCAAGGCCGTCATCGAGCTCGCCGTCGTCGAGACCGACAAGGGCCACGCCCTCGACATCCTGCGGCACCAGGTAGGCGCCACCGCGGCGGTCTTCCTGGGCGACGACGTGACGGACGAGAAGGCGTTCGCGCGCCTGTCCGGCCCGGACGTCGGCATCCGCGTGGGTGCCGGCGAGTCGCTGGCCGAGCACTACGTGAACGACCCCGCCGACGTGGCCACCGTGCTCGCGTTCCTCCTGGAGGAGCGCCGCGCGTGGCTGCACGGCGACCAGGCCGTGCCGATCGAGCGACTGACCATGCTCGCGAACGAGCGTTCGGTCGCCCTGGTCACGCCCGATGCCAAGGTCAACTGGCTGTGCCACCCGGAACCGGACTCCGCGGCGATCTTCGCGGACCTGCTGGGCGGTCCGGCCGCCGGCCACTTCTCGATCAAGCCGGAGCACGGGTCGCTGCCGCTGGGCCAGCGCTACCTGCCGGGCACGATGATCGTGGAGACCCGCTGGTCGCGACTCCTGGTGACGGACTACCTGGAGCACGACCTCGCCTCGCACCGCACCGACCTGGTGCGCCGCATCTCCGGCTCGACCAACGCGGTGATCACGTTCGCGCCGCGGCCGGAGTTCGGTCAGGTGCCCGTGCGGTTCATCCGCGAGCAGGAAGGCCTGCGGGTCGTCGGCACCTCGGACCCGATGGTGCTGCGGTCGCCCGGCGTCGACTGGGAGATCACCTCCGACGGCGTGCAGGAGACCGCACGCGCCGTGGTTCGCCCGCGTGAGGGCGCGCCGGTGTTGCTGGAGCTGCGTTGCGGCACCGACGACATCTCCGAGCACGCCCAGGCCGAGTCCGTTCGTCGTGACCGTGCCGCGGGCTACTGGTCGGACTGGGCGGCGGGGCTTCGGTTGCCGACCGTGCAGACGGATCTGGTGCTGCGCTCGGCCCTGACGCTGCGCGGCCTGGTACACAAGGACTCCGGCTCGATCATGGCGGCGGCCACCACGTCGCTGCCTGAGGAGCTGGGCGGTGTCCGCAACTGGGACTACCGCTACTGCTGGCTGCGTGACGGCGCGATGACCGCCGCCGCGCTGGTCTCGGTGGGCTCCTTCGCGGAGGCTGACGGCTTCCTGGCGTGGCTGCACGGCGTCCTGGAGACCATCCCTGGCCCGGAGCGCCTGCACCCGCTGTACACGCTGCACGGCACGCAACTCGGTGCCGAAGCCGTGATCGACACGCTGCCCGGCTACGCGGGCTCGCGTCCCGTGCGCGTCGGCAACCTCGCGAACCAGCAGGTGCAGCTCGACGTGTTCGGTCCGGTCGTGGATCTCGTGGTGCAGCTGGCGTCGGCGCGTGGTTCGTTGTCGGACGCCGACTGGGCCATGGCCGAGGCGATGGCCGAAGCCGTCTCGCGGCGCTGGCACGAGCCCGACCACGGCATCTGGGAGGAGCGGCACGCGCCGCGCCACCACGTGTACTCGAAGGTCATGTGCTGGCTGACCATCGACCGCGCGATCAAGCTCGGCGAACAGTTCGGCCGCGAGCTGGACCCGTCGTGGGTGCCGTTGCGCGACACGATCGCCACGGACGTGCTGAAGAACGGCTGGAACGACGAAGTCCAGTCCTTCACCACGGCCTACGACGGCGACGACCTCGACGCCGCCTCCCTGTTCGTCGGCCTGTCGGGTCTGATCGACCCGACCGACGAGCGCTTCCAGTCCACCGTCACGGCCATCGAGGCGGAACTGCGGTCCGGTTCGACCGTGTACCGCTACCACCGCGACGACGGCCTGCCGGGCGACGAGGGCGGCTTCCACCTCTGCGCCGCCTGGATGATCGAGTCGTACCTGCTGACCGGCCGCCGCACCGAGGCCGAGGAGCTGTTCGGCCAGATCGTCGCGGCCGCGGGCCCCACCGGCCTGCTGCCAGAGGAGTACGACCCGGTCGCCGAGCGTTCGCTGGGCAACCACCCGCAGGCGTACTCGCACCTGGGCCTGATCCGCTGCGCCCAGCTGCTGTCCCAGTAAGTCTGATTTCGATGCCGCCGCGGTCCTCCTAGGGCCGCGGCGGCACTTTTTCAATGATCTTCGCAGTGCCCGGCGAACTGCCGAGCAGCGTGATCAGGTCACCCCGGATGAGATGCGTCCACGCCGGCGGCACGAACGGCCTCAGCCGCGCCGTCGCACGCTCACCCGGCCCCAGCACGGGCTTGGACTCGATCCACAACGCCGCGACCCGCCGATGGTTGCCCGTCACGTCCCACGTAGGCCGCTCTCCCCTGGCCTGCAACGGTTCCGCGTCGAGCCCGAGCACCAGCTCCACCCGCAACACGCCCTGGATCGACTCCACGCACCGCCACTGGAACCAGGCCCCGTCCACGTCCATCTGCGTGGCCGCCTCGGCCAGCAGGGCCCAGTAACGCGGCGTCTGCCAGGTGTTGCCGTCGAACTCCCCCAGCAGATCGAGCACCAGCTCCCACTCTTCGTGGTCGAGGTGGTCGAGCACGTCCTCGCTCTGCACCTCCGCCGGGACCATGCCCGCGGCGAACCGCAACAACTCACCTATCTCGCGGTCGTGCCTCCCCAACACCCGCACATTCGATCACAGTCGCCGTTCCAGCCACCGGCTGTCCCTCGTGCATGGTGATCACGTCGCCCGGCGCGAGGTGGCGCCACCCCTCCGGCGACAGCGCCGCCAGCCGGACCGTCGCACGGCCACCGGGCTCCAGTTCGGGCTTCGCCTCGATCCACATCACAGCCACCCGGTGATCGCCACCACCCACGTGCCACAGCGGCCGCAGCACGCCCTCGGCCGGAATCGGGTTTCTGGTGCTGGGCACCAACTGGAGGTCGACGCGGATCAGGCCCAGGCGCGTCTCGGTCTCGCGCCAGTGAAACCACTTGAAGGGCAGGTACAGCTCCTTGGCCGCGCCGGCCAGCAGGAACCAGTACTCCGACGTCTGCCAGGCGATGCCGCCGAAGTCTCCGAGCAGGTCGAGCGCGAACTCCCACTCGTTCTGGTCGAGGTACCCCCGCACGTCCGCGGCCGAGGCCCCGGTGTCGCTGCGCGCGTCGTCGGGCACGAGCGCAAGGGCACGGCGCAGCAGGTCAGTCATCTTCGGGCTTGCCGCCGTCGTCGCCCTTGGTGCTGCGACGCCGATTCAGCCCGAGCACCTCCAGCGCCGACACCAGGTCGTTCGCCACCAGCGCCCGCACCCCCTCCGGCAACGGCCCGTGGTCCGGCGGCACCAAAGCCTTCTTGAACCCCAGCCGCGCGGCCTCCTGAAGCCTCTTGCCCACCCCGTTGACGCGCCGGATCTCCCCGGCGAGCCCCACCTCGCCCAGCACGACCAGGTCGGCGGGCAGGGCGATCTCCCGTTCGGCGGACGCCACCGCCAGCACCACGGCGAGGTCGGCGGCGGGCTCGATCAGGCGCATGCCGCCCACGGTCGCGGTGAAGACGTCCTTCTGGAACAGGTTGACCTTGCCGCGCTTCTCCAGCACTGCCAGCGCCATCGAGATGCGCGCGGAGTCAAGGCCGCTCACCGCGCGGCGCGGTGCGGGCAGGTTCGTCTTGGCTACCAGGGCCTGCACCTCGCCGAGCATCGGGCGCTTGCCCTCGACGATCACCGTGACGCAGGTGCCCTCGACGGCCTTCTCGCGGCGCGTGAGGAACAGGCCGGACGGGTCCGGGACGCCCACGATGCCGTCGTCGCGCAGCTCGAAGCAGCCCACCTCGTCGGCCGCGCCGTAGCGGTTCTTGATGCCGCGCAGCAGTCGCAGGCTGGAGTGCCGGTCGCCCTCGAACTGCAGGACGACGTCGACGAGGTGTTCCAGAACTCGGGGCCCTGCAACGGATCCGTCCTTGGTGACGTGTCCGACCAGTACAACCGGCAGGCCGCGTTCCTTGGCCATCGCGATGAGTCCTGATGCGACGGTGCGCACCTGGGTGACGCCGCCGGGCACGCCCTCGACGCTCACCGTCGACATGGTCTGGATGGAGTCGACGATCAACATCGACGGCTTCACCGCGTCCACCTGGCCGAGCAACGCGCTGAGCTCGCTCTCGGCCGCCAGGTACATCTCGGCGTGCAGGTTGCCGGTGCGTTCGGCGCGCAGCCGCACCTGACCCGCGGACTCCTCGCCCGTGACGTAGAGGCAGCGGCCGTGGTGCTCGGCCCAGCGGTGCGCGGTCTCCAGCAGCAACGTCGACTTGCCCACGCCCGGCTCGCCGGCGAGCAGCACGACGGCGCCCGGCACCAGACCGCCGCCGAGGACCCGGTCGAACTCGCTGACGCCAGTCGTCAGCGCCCGCGCCGACTCGATGTCGACCTCGCCGATCGGGCGCGCCGCGGACGTGGGCGCGCCGGCGACCACGCGGGTCACCGATGCCGTGCCACGTTCCTCGATGCTGCCCCACGCCTGGCACTCGGGGCAGCGGCCGAACCACTTCGCCACCTCGTGCCCGCACTCGGCACAACGGAAGATCGGCCGCGCTGTCTTCGCCACGGATCGAACCGTAGAGCAGACCCCCGACAGTGTTTGTGGCCGCTGCTCCGCAGACGGCGGCGAGTTCGTCTTCAAGTCGGTCGTCCGGCCACCGCTTCGGCCCGAATCGCCTTCGGCGGTTGACCCGAAGAGGCGACCGGACGACCGACACGAACTCGCACCCCAGGTCAGGGGGCTGTCGAAGAAACTTCCAAGATTTTTGGGCCGGTTTGTCGATCCAGCCAGGAGCCCGTTCGACGCATCAGTGGAAGGACACGACAAGCCTGGAGGACACAGTGAGCACCGCA
Organism: Lentzea sp. NPDC054927; assembly: GCF_053610285.1. NCBI lineage: Bacteria > Bacillati > Actinomycetota > Actinomycetes > Pseudonocardiales > Pseudonocardiaceae > Lentzea > Lentzea sp. NPDC054927. The sequence goes on along the minus strand of NZ_JBSGXZ010000051.1, from coordinate 45,054 downwards.
ACCGTTTCCGCGACGCAGACCCGCAAGTTCGCCCTCGGCCGCTACGCCACCGTCGTCACCCGCGTGCTGACCGGCCTGCTGTTCGCCACGACCGGCCTGAACGGCTTCATCATGTTCATGCCCGCCCCGGACCCCAGCACGATGGCACCCGAAGGTGTCGCGTTCAGCGCCGCGCTCTACGCGACCGGGTACATGCTGCAGCTCGCGTCCGGCGTCCAGCTCCTCGCCGGCCTGCTGCTGATCATCGGCCGCTTCGTGCCGCTGGCGCTCGCGATGCTGGCCCCGATGGTCGTGAACATCTTCCTGTTCCACGTCTTCCTGGAGCCGTCCGGCCTGGTCATCGCACTGCTCGTGGTCGCGGCCGAGATCGGCCTGGCGTGGGCCTACCGCGACAAGTTCCGCCCGATGCTCAAGGCTGCCTGATCGCTCGCTGATCGCCCAACGACAAACGCCGCCCCCTCACAACGAGGGAGCGGCGTTTTCGCCATCTCGCGAGTTCGTGTCGGTCGTCCGGTTACCTCTTCGGGTCAACCGCCGAAGGCGATTCGGGCCGAAGCGGTGGCCGGACGACCGACTTGAAGACGAACTCGCCGCCGTCTGCGAAGCAGCGGCAAAGAACTCAGTGACCGCCGGTTTCGTGGCCCTCGCTGACGCGCTTGTGCTCGGACGGCGCGATCGGCACCTCGAGCGTGACCGAACCGGCCTTCTCGAAGAGGAACGTGACCTTGATGGTCTGCGCGGCCACCACGTCGCGCTTGACCTTCTTCAGCGTGCAGCGGATGTGCAGCACCTCGAGGTCGTCCGGAATCGCGGCCGACGACGAGGTCGGCGCGACGGACGAACCCGACGGGCGGCCCGAGGAGGGCGACACCGAACCGGACGACGACGGCGTCACGGAACCAGAGGTCGGCGACACCGAGGACGACGAAGGCGCGCCGGACGTCGGCGAGACCGACGAGGAAGGCGCGTTCGACGACGAGGGGGCGTGCGACGAATCCGGGGCGTGCGACGAATCCGGGGCGTGCGACGAGGACGACGGCGCGGAGGTCTTCGTCGGCGCCTTCGAGGCGTCGTACTCGGCCTGCAGCGCGTACCGCGACGGGATGTCCTTGCCGCCGACGATCTCGGCCTCGGCCTCCGCGGCGTCGGACTTGATCGACAGCAGCTTGTCCGGGTTCTCGCCCGTGTTCGCGATGACGAAGGTCATCGGCACGTCTTCACCCTCGTGATACCGGTTGCCGTCCGGCGGGAAGGCCAGCATGACGTTGCGCACCGCGATGGGGCCAGCGTTGCCGCTCGCACCGTCGACCGCGGCGACCTGGGTGTCGGTCTGGGTGACCTGACCGGCGCTGCAGCCGACCGCCACCAGGCCGAGGCCCGCGGCCAGCGCTGCCGTCACGATCATCCGGCGAGACACTCCTGAATTCACGGCTCCAGCGTCCTTCCTAGGGAACAACCACCAGGCGAGGAGCCTAACCGGGACCCGAAAAGCGCACGGCACGTGGTGCCATTCGATCTTCGATGAGTCGTACCTTGCACGCGAACAGGTGGTTTGTCAACCCCCCGCATGGCCCTGACCAGCACTTACGGATCATCGAGCAGCGATCGGAGGGTTGCCGGACGTGTTAGGATGGAGGCATCGAAAGGGGCAGAGGACACATGGTTTTCAAGGTCGGAGAGACCGTCGTCTACCCGCACCACGGTGCCGCTCTCATCGAAGCAATCGAGACCCGCGTGATCAAGGGCGAGGAGAAGAAGTACCTCGTTCTCAAGGTAGCGCAGGGCGACCTCACCGTTCGGGTTCCCGCTGACAACGCCGAAATCGTAGGCGTGCGTGACGTTGTCGGCCAGGAAGGGCTCGACAAGGTTTTCGAGGTCTTGCGTGCTCCCCACACCGAGGAGCCGACCAACTGGTCTCGGCGGTACAAGGCCAACCTTGAGAAGCTCGCCTCCGGCGACGTGAACAAGGTTGCGGAAGTGGTGCGCGACCTCTGGCGGCGCGAGAAGGATCGCGGGCTGTCCGCCGGCGAGAAGCGCATGCTGGCGAAGGCGCGGCAGATACTGGTCAGCGAGCTGGCGCTGGCCGAAGGCACCGACGAGGACAAGGCCGAGGTTCTCCTCGACGAAGTTCTCGCCACTGCGTCGTAGTTCCCAACAAAACAAACACAGAGCATCGGACCAACCGCGAACATGAGTGTTGTCGCGCTCGTGCCCGCGGCAGGGCGGGGTGAGCGTCTGGGCTACGGGATGCCCAAGGCGCTCGTGCCGGTCAACGGAGTGCCGCTCCTGACCCGTGCCGTGCAAGGCCTGTTCGCATCAGGCCAGGTTCAGCACGTGGTCATCGCCGCTCCACCGTCCGATGTGGACTTGGTGCACACCGCTACCGCCTCGCTGGCCCCGGCCGGCGGGGCGGTGCACGTGCTTTCAGGGGGCGCCGAACGCACCGACTCGGTGCGCCTCGCCCTCGAACACGCGCTCCGCGTGATCCCGGACACCTCGATCGTGCTGGTCCACGACGCTGCCCGTGCCTTCACCCCTCCCGAGGTCATCGCCGACGTCGTGGCCGCGGTGCGCGACGGGCACGACGCCGTCATCCCGGTGCTTCCGGTGACCGACACCATCAAGCAGGTGGACGAGGTCGGAGTGGTCGTCTCCACACCTGACCGTGCCGGTCTGCGAGTCGTCCAGACCCCGCAGGGTTTTCGCGCCGAGACTCTCAAAGCCGCCTATTGCTCCGGTATTGCCGCAACTGACGACGCTGGTCTCGTGGAGAAGAACGGCGGCCAGGTCCACACGGTTCCCGGCCACGCACACGCCATGAAGATCACCACCCCGTTCGACCTCGCGGTCGCGGAGGCACTGTTCACTGGAGGAAGCGCGTGAGGATCGGCCAGGGCGTCGACGTCCACCCGATCGAGGCAGGTCGCGAGTGCTGGATCGCCGGACTGCTGTGGGAAGGCGTGGACGGTTGCGCGGGTCACTCCGACGGTGACGTCGCCTCGCACGCGCTGTGCGACGCGTTGCTCTCCGCCGCCGGCCTCGGTGACCTGGGCGAGGTCTTCGGCACGTCCGACCCGCGCTGGTCAGGCGCGCACGGCGTGGTCCTGCTCACCGAGGTCCGCCGCCTCGTCGAAGAGGCCGGCTTCCGTGTGGGAAACGCCACAGTGCAGGTCATCGGCAACGAGCCGCGCATCGGCAAGCGCCGCGCAGAAGCCCAGAAAACGCTTTCCGAGGCTGTCGGCGGCCCGGTCTCCGTCGCCGGCACCACCACGGACGGTCTCGGCCTCACCGGGCGCAACGAGGGCATCGCGGCGATCGCCACGGCCCTGCTGATCAGCGCGACCTGACCCCGTACCGAGGCAGGTGCTAGCTGGGCATCCGCTGGTCCGGCACCTTCAGGACAGCGGTGCCGCCGTCGAGGTCCACCCGGCTTCGCGGCGGCGCGCCGTCCCCCTCCTCGTCGCGCAGCTGCCGTTCCTCCTTGCGGAACTCGAGCTCCTCGCGCTTGCCGGCCTCGAACGTCGCACCGAGCTCACCGATCCCGGCCGTGGCCATCGGCGTGCCCTTCTTCCCGCGCGCGAACCGTTCGATCACGGCGAGCAGGAACAAGGCCGCCACCAACGCGGGTAACGACATCGCGAAAAGGAACCCCAGGCTCATACCTGGACAACTCCCGCGCGGAGCCTGTGGTTCCCGCCACTAAGCTCCCCGAGGTGCCCAAGTACGACGTGTGTCTCTCCTTCGCCGGCGAAAACCGCGACTACGTCGAAGAGGTGGCCCGCCACCTGACCGACCTAGGCGTCTCCCGCTTCTACGACACCGACGAGCAGGCCGATCTCTGGGGCAAGAACCTGGTCGAGCACCTCGACGAGATCTACCGGCGCGACTCCCGCTTCTGCGTGATGTTCATCTCCGAGGCCTACGTGCGGAAGATGTGGACCAAGCACGAGCGGCGTGCCGCGTTCGACCGCGCGATGGTCCAGGACGCCGAGTACGTGCTGCCCGCGCGGTTCGACGACAGCGAGGTCCCCGCACTGCGCGTCGGCACCGGCTTCATCGACCTGCGCAACCGCACCCCGCGCGAGCTGGCCAGGATGATCGCCGAGAAGGTGGGCACCAAGGTCGACGGACCGGAGCCCGGCTGGGAGTACCAGCTGTTCTCCGACAACGTCTCGATGCACATGCGCAGGCTCGAGGACAAGCGGACCAGCCACGAGATGGCCTTCTCCACGCCTCGACGCGCGCTGACCACGGACACCGAGGCGCTCGACTACTTCATGACGCGCTCCCAGCTGTTCGACAAGATCATCAACGGCATCGCGGACCTGCTCTCCCCCGGCAAACAGCAATGGGCGTTCGGCCCGGCCGGCAGGCCGGGCGACCGCGAGCGGATCCGGCAGCTGGCCAACCGCTTCGTCGAGGAGTACGAGAAGCTGCTCGACTGGTCGGCTGACCTGCGCGGCACCCCGACGCCCTCCCGTTTCACGATGCTCTACCAAACGGCGGCGCAGCTCGCGAACGAGCCGCTCACGCAGATCGAGGAGTTCGTCCACGCGTTGGCGGCCGCCAGCGAACGCGGTGCGGGCGACCTGCAGCTGCATCTCTCCTACAACCCGTCCGCGGTGGAGGCCGAGCTCAAAAAGGTCCAGACCACCTAGGCGAGAGAACGTAGAGTCGGGAGCGTGACGATCCGCGCTGCGCTCTTCGACTTCTCCGGCACGCTCTTCCGGCTCGAGCACCCCGAGCTCGAGTCCAACGGCGACCTGATGCGAGCTCTCACCGCCCCGGTCGGCATCGCCGACGGCATGGACCCGGAACTCGTCGACGCGTGGCAGCGCCGCGACCTCGACCCCGACGTCCACCGCTGGGTCCACGTCAAGGTGCTCAACGACGCGCTGGTGCCCGACGCCGAGGCGCTCTACGACCAGCTGCTGCACGCCGACTCCTGGCAGCCGTACCCGGACACCAAGGCCACGCTGGAACACCTGAAGGACATCCCCGTCGCGGTCGTCAGCAACATCGGCTGGGACATCCGCGCGGTGTTCGAGCGGCACGGCCTGACGCACCTCGTGGACGAGTTCGTGCTGTCTTATGAAGAAGGCGTCATCAAGCCGGACCCGAAGATCTTCACCACGGCGTGCGAACGGCTGGGCGTCGATCCACGCGATGCAGTAATGGTGGGTGACAGCGAGGAGGCGGACGGCGGAGCGGAGGCGATCGGTTGCGCCTTCCGGCTCGTCAACCCGGTTCCGACGAGTGACCGCCCGAACGCTCTTTTGGATGTGGCCCGTACCATTCCCGTGTGAGCCTCCACATCTACGACACCGCGAGCCGGTCCATGCGGGAGTTCCACCCGCAGGTCAACGGAACGGCGTCGATCTACGTGTGTGGGGCGACCGTGCAGGGCGTACCTCATATCGGGCACGTGCGCAGCGGTCTGAACTTCGACGTGCTGCGCCGCTGGCTGGCGCGCGACGGTGCCGAGGTCACGCTGGTCCGCAACGTCACCGACATCGACGACAAGATCCTCAGCAAGGCCGCGGAGCACGACAAGCCGTGGTGGGCCTGGGCGTACAAGCACGAGCTGGCCTTCGAGGACGCCTACAACGCGCTCGGCTGCCTGCCGCCGACCTACGCGCCGCGTGCCACCGGGCACGTGACGCAGATGGTCGAGCTGATGCAGCGGCTGATCGACAAGGGCCACGCGTACGACGTGGACGGCGACGTCTACTTCGACGTGCGTTCGTTCCCCGAGTACGGCGCGCTGTCCGGCCGCAAGCTCGACGACCAGCAGCAGGGCGAGACCGACGTGCGCGGCAAGCGGGACGCACGCGACTTCACGCTGTGGAAGGCCGCCAAGCCCGGTGAGCCGAGCTGGCCGACGCCGTGGGGCAACGGACGGCCCGGCTGGCACCTCGAGTGCTCCGCGATGGCCACGACGTACCTCGGCGGCACGTTCGACATCCACGGCGGCGGGCTCGACCTGATCTTCCCGCACCACGAGAACGAGCAGGCCCAGTCGCGCGCGGCCGGTGACGGCTTCGCGAACTACTGGATGCACAACTACTGGGTCACGATGTCCGGCGAGAAGATGGCCAAGTCGCTGGGCAACACCGTGTCCATCCCGGCGATGCTGGAGCTGGTCCGCGCCCAGGAGCTGCGGTACTACCTCGTTTCGCCGCACTACCGCTCGCACATCGAGTACTCGGAAGAGGCGTTGCAGGAGGCGGTGACGTCCTACGGGCGCATCGAGTCGTTCCTGCGCCGCGTCGCCGAGCGTGTGGGCCAGGTTCAGCTCCGTGGCGACATGTGCCCGGATTTCGTCGTTGCGATGGACAACGACCTGAACACGCCTCAGGCCGTGGCAGCACTGCACAACAAGGTGCGTCAGGGCAACACGGCACTCGCCGACGGCGACCACGAGACGGCCCGCGAGGCCGCCGAGTGCGTCCGCCGGATGGCCGACATCCTCGGCGTCGACCCGTTGGCGCCGAAGTGGAACGACCAGTCGTCTGCCGATCTCGGCATGCGGCAGGCGCTGACCACGCTGGTTGATCGGCTGCTCGTCGAGCGCCAGGAAGCTCGCAAGAGCAGGGATTTCGCACGCTCCGACGCGTTGCGCGACTCACTGTTCGAGGCGGGCATCGCCGTCGAGGACACCCCCGACGGTCCGCAGTGGACTTTGAAGGACGACTGACTTCCGTGGCTGGCAACTCCAAGCGCAAGGGCGCGATGCGCAATCCGGGCTCGAAGAAGGGCGCGGTCACCGGCTCCGGCGGGCAGAAGTCCAAGGGGCTGGAAGGCAGGGGCCCGACCCCGAAGGCCTCCGAGCGCCCGAACCACCCCGCGTACAAGCGGGCCAAGGTCGTGGCGAAGACCGAGGCGATCAAGTCCCAGCGCAGGCAGAAGAGCGACAAGGCCTTCGCGGAGACCGTGGCGGGCCGCAACCCCGTCGTCGAGTGTCTGCGCGCGGGCACGCCGGCGACGGCGCTGTACGTGGCGCTGGGCATCGACGCGGACGACCGCGTGCAGGAAGCCGTGCGTCTGGCCGCCGACCGGGGCATCTCCGTGCTGGAGGTGGCCCGCGGCGAGCTCGACCGGATCACCGGCGGCGCGATGCACCAGGGCCTCGGCCTGCAGGTGCCGCCGTACGAGTACGCCACGCCCGACGAGCTGCTCAAGATCGCACAACGGGCCGGTGACACGCCGTTGCTCGTGGCGCTGGACGGCGTGACGGACCCGCGCAACCTGGGTGCCGTCGTGCGCTCGGCCGCGGCGTTCGGTGCGCACGGCGTGGTGCTGCCGCAACGGCGCAGTGCGTCGATGACGGCTGTTGCCTGGCGTACCAGCGCTGGTACGGCGGCCAAGCTGCCGATCGCGATGGCCACGAACCTCACCCGCACGCTGCGTGACTGGGCGGAGGCGGGCCTGATGATCGTGGGCCTCGACGCGGACGGTGACGTGGACGTCGACGGTCTGGACCTCGCGACGGGCCCGCTGGTCGTCGTCGTGGGCTCGGAAGGCCGCGGTCTCGGCCGTCTGGTCAAGGAGACCTGCGACCAGACCGTGTCGATCCCGATGGCCACCGGCGTCGAGTCGCTCAACGCGTCCGTCGCGGCCGGTGTCGTGCTCGCCGAGATCGCGCGCCGCCGCCGCATCGTCGCCAAGGGCTGAGTCGCACAACGGCTGAGTCGCACAAGGCCCGAGTCAAGGCCTGAGTCGACTGACGTTATCGGCTAGTTCGCGACGCTAAGCGCGTCATTCTCCGACGTTAGTGATCGTTTTCCTGCCCGCGAAACCGGTTTAGGTGCGCGGGCGGGGAAACGGTGAAGTCCGCTGTTGCCAAGCACTTGCGGGTGACTGCGATGACAAACGGCGTGGCCTATTACGCGCCACTCCCGAGCGCGGGTACGTTCTGTCCGGATCACCAATTACCAGTTCAGCCGGGCAGGGGTCGGAGCCGATTGCACCGGTTGGCCGATCTGGTGACACCCGTTTGGCACCGGTTGACACACAACGTGACCATTTGGGGTCCAATCAGGCGACGCCGAGGTCAACTGTGAAGAAGATCAGCGCTACGTTTCGCTATTGTAACTACTTTAGGTAACCAGCCTGCTCCGTTTAGGTACACACTGTGGTAGGACTGACGTTGAACGGTCAGGCAGCTTCTACCGTGATTGTCGATAGAAATTGATTACCACCGGCGGGGGCGACGTGACTCGGCGTAGAGCGAATCAGGACCTGCTGATTCGCCGCGCGCGACGCGCGGCTCGCCGAGGTCGCGCATGACGACCCGCGGCGCCCTCCGCGAGCTCGTGGGTTTGCGTGAGTTCCGCGCCATGTGGATCGGTTCGACAGCTTCGACCGCCGGGGACCAACTCGCGGCGGTCGCATTGTCACTGCTCGTATTCGAGCGAACACAATCCGCTGCCTGGACTGCCCTCACCTGGTCGCTGACGCTCTTCCCGCCGCTGATTTCGGGCCCGTTGCTCGGCTGGGTGGCCGACCGGTTCCCGCGACGCACGGTAATGGTGACGACGGCGTGGATGCAGGCCGGGCTGATGGCCGCGATGGCCATTCCGGGCATGCCGCTGTGGGCGATGATCGTGCTGCTGGTGACGGTGCTGGCGATCTCCTCGCCGTACCTCGCCGCCCAGGAGGCGAGCCTCCCGCACGTCCTACCGGCACACCGCTACGACGACGGCGTGGCGCTGTTCGGCACGTCCGTCGACATCGCTCAGATGGCCGGACTGGCCGCCGCCGGCTTCCTCGTCGCCCAGACCAACCCCGGCGTCGCGCTCGCGATCAACGCCGTGACGTTCGCGGTGCTGGCGATCCTGGTGCAGGTGTCCGTGAAGCACCGTCCAGCCGCGGATCCACTGGGCCGCAAGAAGAAGGACGACGAACCGCGCGGCGTGCTGACCCTGATGGTGTCCGAGCCGCGATTGAGGACACTGCTCGGCGTCCGGCTGCTCGCGGGCCTCGCGATGGTCCCCGAAGGACTCGCGGTGCCACTGGCGGCGAGCCTGAACGCGGTGTGGGCGGTGGGCCTGATCCTCGCCATCGAACCCGCGGCGAACGTGCTGGGCGTGGCGTTGCTCTTCCGTCTCGTGCGAGATCCGGCGAAGCGAGAACGGCTGATCGGTCCGCTGGCGATCCTGTCGCTGGCCCCGTTGATCATGTTCGCGTTCAACCCGAACCTGACGTGGACGATCGTTTTGTTGGTCATTGCCGGTATAGGCGGGGCTTATCACACGCCTGCTCGTTCAGCCTGGATGCGGCTGCTACCGGATCAGTACCGAGGAAGGGCTTATGGCATTGGGCGCGCTGCGTTGCGCTCGAGCCAGGGCGGAGGAATGGCGCTGGCCGGTGTGGTCGCCCATTCGATCGGCTCGCTGACGGCCACGATCGCGGGTGCGGGCGGTATCGGACTGCTGCTGGCGACGCAGGCGACCTTCGCCTGGCGACGTGCTCGAGGTCGCAACGACACGAAGGCGGTGGCAATCTGAAACAGAACGGTCACCAATAGCGATATCCGTAGCAGAGGCACCAGGATGATCAGGTGCGATTGAAGTCGGGTCGAGGAGAGAGGCAGCGTTCAGAAGTCTCGGTTGCACATGGAAGGACACCTCCTCGTTGCGACTAGCAGCAGCGGGTGGTCTACGACCTGGTCAGCGGCGGCTTAGCTCATGAAGTGCCATGAGCGTAGGGGGTCGTGGTGAAGAACAGTTTGACTGATCGCAGGCGATCGCGGGCACTCGGCTTGACTCCGATTCGCAACTGGGACCTTTGGACCGTTGCGCCTAGTGCGATCGCATACTTTTTCGTGCTCGAAGCGGCCGTGGCCGTGGCGTCCATCTGGCTCCTGACGAAGCTGACGACGGTCTCCACCTCCGACTGGCTGCGCTTCGGCGCGCTCATCGCCGCGATCACCATTCACCTGACCGTGGTCCGCAGAGCAGAAGAGGCCCGCCGCAACGAGGCCTCAGGCCCCCACATCGACCTGACCTCTGTCTGGACCTTCGCCGCCGCCGTGGCCCTGCCAGGCGGCCTGGCCGTCATCGCCACGATCTGGATGCGCATCCTGATCCAGCCCATCGCCCGCCGCCAGCCGTACCGCTTCGTCTTCGGCACAGCCTCGATGCTCGCCTCCACCCTCCTTTCGTGGGCACTGGTCCACCTTTCGGGTGTTTCGCTCGCAGCAACGGGAAACGTGCCGACCGACCTCGGCCTGGTCCTGATCCTGGCAATCGCCGCCGTTCTCTACTGGTTCGTCCAGGTGATGACCGTCGCGACGGCGTTCAAGATCGTTACGCCGAACTCCAAGGTCCTCGACTTCCTCGGTTCCAAAGTCGACAACATGCTCGAAATGAGCACCCTCGGCGCCGGCGCCATGCTCGGCATGCTCATGACCACCCACTGGGTGGGCCCTCTGCTGCTGACCGTCCCGGTGATCCTCGTGAACGCCCTGCTCTCCCGCGCCGGAGAACGCCGTTCCCACCTGGAACGCCTGCTGCGCGAACAAGAACAACTCCACCAACGCCTGGCAGCCGACGCCCACACCGACTACCGAACCGGCCTCCTCAACACCAACGGCCTGACCGAGTACGCCGGAAGGCTCGCCGAACGCTGCCGCCTGGACGGCGAACCGATGACCGTCCTGGTCATCGACCTGGACCACTTCAAGCGCATCAACGACACCTGGGGCCACCCGGCAGGCAACGCCGTCCTGGCCGAAGTGGGCCGAATCCTGCGCGAAAAACTCCGCCCGGGCGACGTAGCGGGCCGAGACGGCGGCGAAGAATTCGTGGTGGCCCTCAAGGACACCCCGGTGGCCCAAGGCGTGACCATCGCCGAACGCATCCGCGAGGCCATCGGCTCCCTGGCCGTCCCGACCACCGACAAGCACCGCAACGTGGTCACCCTCTACGGCCGCGAAATCCAGCCGCCAGAACCAGAAGGCGAGTCGCTGCAAGCAATCAGCGCCTCCATCGGCGTAGCAGTGATCCCGGACAACGGCCCGGACATGGCCACTGCCCAGCACTCCGCCGACGCGGCCCTCTACAAGGCCAAGGAGAACGGCCGCAACCAGGTCCGCGTGGCAGGCCTGGACATCCCGCCGCGCCTGATGCCGGCCCCGCGCCAGGACGACGTGACCAAGCCGATCACGTCCCGCACCGCCTGAGCCGATGCCGTTGGTGTGGGTGACCGGCACTTCAGGGGCCGGCAAGTCGACGGTCTGCGCGGTCCTCGAGAGCCGGGGACGGTCTGCGATCGACACCGACTGGGCGGGCTACAACCACTGGGTGGACCGGACGAGCGGAGAGGTCGTCGTCGATCCTCCCGACCCGGTACCGGCGGGGTGGCTGGACCGCTTCGGCTGGAAGATGAGCCGGGCGAAGGTCGAGGCTCTCGCGGCGAGGACGCACGACGAGACCGTGTTCCTCTGTGGCTGTGTCGAGAACGAGGCCGAAGTCCGGGACCTCTTCACCCACGTGGTGTGCCTGGTGATCGACAACGAGACGCTCCGCGACCGTGTGCTGACCCGCACGACCAACTCCTTCGGCAAGCACCCCGAGGAACTGGCGGCGTCACTCGACCACAACGCCCGTGTCGAGGCCACCTACCGAGCCCTCGGGGCGACGATCGTCGACGGCACCCGGCCGCTGGAAGAGGTCGCCGACGCGGTCCTGGCCGCCGTCGACGCCCACCGGGATCAGGACAGAGCCAACCGGGCATAGGCCCGGACATCGGCGTCCGAATCGTCCAGCGCCCGCTTCAACGCCGGCACGACCCCGGGATCCTCCGCCCACCGGCCCAAAGCCCGCACTGCGGCCTTCCGGACGTCCAGATTGGGATCCGCGAGCAACCCGGCCACCAGCTCGGCGGAGTCGAGCGCCCTGGCGACCCCGACCCGGACCTCCCAGGCCGGATCCCCGATCAACTCGACAGCCTTGCCGTGCAACACCTCCGGATGCCCGACCCGTCCGGCCGCCTCCAACGCCGCGGCCCGCACCAGCGGATCAGCATCCGCGGCCAGCGACCCCAGCACGCCGACGTCGGAAATCCCCCGAGCCACCTGAACCCGGACCTCCCGGGCAGGATCCGAAACGGCGACCGCGAGCACCGAGTCCTCCCGCAACCCGACCAGCCCGCGGACGGCGGCCAACCGGACCTCGACATCACCATCGGCAAGTCCGGCCGCATAAACCGCGGAAGTCCCGAGCTTCAACGCCCACAACACTTCCAAGGCGACAGCCCGGGCCGGCGACCTCTCCAACGCCTCGCGCAACGCCGAAGACGCGGGCACGACCTCGACGAGTTCCAGCAACCCGGCAGCGGCAACGTCCCGCACAGCGACATCCGCCATCGCCCGCACCAGCGCGAACTCGAACCCGGCAGGCACCGCCTCGGTCAGCACGGAAACAGCAGCCCGCCGAACCGTCACATCGCCGTCCACGAGGTACGGCTCCAGCACCTCCAACGAAGCCTGTGAATCAACCAGTCCGAGGACCTCCAACACCCGCTCGGACTGGACGACGACCTCGTCGGCAACACCCGAATCCCCAGCCACGGCGACAGCAGCCGAACGCACCCCGAGGTACTCCTCCACCCCGGGCCGGTGCGGAACCCCCTCCACCTCCACCAGATACGGCGAAACCGGCCGCTTGATGAACTCCATCTCCCCAGCGGCGTTCTTCCGCAGGTTCAAGTGGTGGAACCACCGAGCATCATCACGCTCCGGCAGATCGACCCGGGAGTGGTACAGGCCCCACCGAGACTCGTCCCGCATCAACGAGGACGCCGCGGCCATCTCCGCGCAGTCCCGGATGAACGACACCTCCACACACCGCATCAACTCGTGCGGAGACCGGGCCCCCATCTCGGCGATCTCGCCCGACATCCGGTCGAACGCCTCCAACGCCAACGACAACTTCGTAGCGGTCTTGGGCGGGGCGACGTAGTCGTTCACGAACCGCCGCAACTTGTACTCGACCTGAGGCTGCGGCGGCCCATCAGGCTGACGCGAGTGCCGGTAGATCAACTCGGAGGCCTCGGCAACCTGGTCAGCAGGCAACGGCACGCCCGGAAGCAGATGGGCAGAAGCGTGCGCACCGGCCAAATCCCCGAACACGAACGCGCCGATCATGTAGTTGTGCGGCACACAGGCAAGATCCCCGGCCGCGTACAACCCGGGCACAGTCGTAAGACCGTTCTCGTCCACCCACACCCCGGAGGCCGAGTGCCCGCCGCACAACCCGATCTCCGAGATGTGCATCTCGATGTCATGGGTCCGGTAGTCCCGCCCTCGTCCACTGTGGAACGTCCCCCGAGAAGGCCGCTCGGTGGAGTGCAGGATCCCCTCCAACGCCGAGATCGACTCCTCGGGCAGGTGCGTCGTCTTCAGGTAGATCGGTCCGCGTTCAGAAGCGATCTCCGCGGCGACCTCGGCCATCATCTGCCCGGACCAGTAGTCGCAGTCGACGAACCGCTCCCCCAGCGAGTTGACCTGGTACGCCCCGAACGGATTCCCCACGTACGCGCAAGCGGGCCCGTTGTAGTCCTTGATCAGCGGGTTGATCTGGAAGCACTCGATTCCGGACAGCTCGGCCCCGGCGTGATAGGCCATCGAGTACCCGTCACCAGCGTTGGTCGGGTTCTCGTAGGTCCCGTACAGATACCCGGAAGCCGGCAGCCCAAGACGACCGGAAGCCCCGGTGGCCAGCACCACGGCGCCCGCGGACACGGTGACGAACTCGCCGGTCCGGGTGTTGAACCCGGCAGCCCCGACGGCTCGTCCCTCGGACACCAGCACTCGTACCGGCATAACCCGGTTCTCGATGCGCAGCCGTTCGCGCAGCCTGCGCTCCCGCATCACCCGGTACAGAACCTTCTTGACGTCCTTGCCCTCGGGCATCGGCAGCACGTACGACCCGGATCGGTGCACCTGCCGGACGTTGTACTCGCCGAACGAGTCCTTCTCGAACTTCACGCCGTAGCGCTCGAGCCGTTGCACCATCTCGAAACCGCGGGTTGCGGTCTGCATGATGGTCCGCTGGTTCACGATCCCGTCGTTGGCGCGCGTGATCTCAGCGACGTAGTCCTCCGGCAGCGCCTTTCCCGGAATGACGGCGTTGTTGACGCCGTCCATCCCCATGGCCAACGCCCCGGAGTGCCGGACGTGCGCCTTCTCCAGCAACAGGACGGACCGGCCTGCTTCGGCCGCGGTGATCGCGGCCATCGAGCCGGCCGTGCCGCCGCCGATGACCAGGACGTCGCAGGACAATTCGACAGTCATGCCTTCACCGCCGCGAGAATCGCGTCGCGCCGACGTTCGACCTCACCCGCGCCCAGGACGACCACGCGGTCGCCCAGCAGCACCGCCTCGTCGACGTCGTGCGTGACGAACAGAGTTGTGGTGCCGGACAGCACCTCGGTCACCAGTTCCTGCATCGACGAGCGGGTCTGCGCGTCCAGCGCACCGAACGGCTCGTCCATCAGCACCACGGACGGCTGCTGCGCCAACGTCCGCGCCAGCTGCACCCGCTGACGCATGCCGCCCGACAACTCCCGCGGCAGATAGCCCTCGAACCCGGCCAGGCCGACGCGCTCCAGCCACGCCAAGGCCCGAGCCCGCCGCTCGGCACGCGGAATCCCTTGCAGCGCAAGCGGGAGCTCGACGTTGCGCAACGCGGTCCGCCACGGCAGCAGCCCGTCGTCCTGGAACACCAGCGCGCGGTCCCGCGACGGCCCGCGCACAGCGACGCCGTCCACGGAGATCGCACCGCGGAACGGAATCAGTCCGGCCACCGCACGCAACAGCGTCGACTTGCCGCAGCCGGACGGACCAGCCACGACCACGAACTCGCCGGACGCCACGGACAACGAGAAGTCGGACAGCACCGCGGACCGGCCGTACCCGACGACAAGCGAACTCACGCGCAGGCTCATCGCAGCGCCTCCCGAGGCAACCACCGCGTCACGCGGCGACCCAGCAGTTCCACAGCGGCGGACGTCAGGTAGCCGAGCAGGCCGATCGTGACCATGCCGACGATCACGCCGGGGTAGTCGACGACCGTGTAGGCCTGCCAGGTGCGGTAGCCGACGCCGAACTGGCCGGAGATCATCTCGGCCGAGATCACGCAGATCCACGCCACGCCCATGCCGACGGACAGGCCGCCGAAGACGCCGGGCAACGTACCGGGCAGGACCACCCGGAACAGCACCTGAACCCGCGAAGCGCCCATGGTGCGGACCGCGTCCTCCCAGATCGTCGGCAGCGCGCGCACCGCGTGCCTGGTCGACACCAGGATCGGGAAGAACGCCGCGACGAACGTGATGAACACGATCCCCTGCTCGTCGGTGGGGAAGAGCAGGATCGCGATCGGCACCAGCGCGATCGCCGGGATCGGGCGGACCACCTCCAGCGGCGGCCGCAGCAGGTCGCCCAGCCAGGCCGAGCGCGCGATCAGCACGCCCAGGGAGATCCCCAGCGCAGCGGCCAGCAGGAAGCCCGTCATGATCCGCGCCAGGCTGTTGCCCAGGTCGTGGTAGTACTCGGCGGCACCGATCTGCACCACGAACCGCTCCGCGACCTCGACGACGGTCGGCAGCTGGTCGAACCGCAGCCACGCCCGCGTGTCCGACGCGGTCAGCAGCTGCCACAACACCAGGCCTGCTGCCAGGGACCCGATCCTCAACACCCAGCGCATCACTTGCCTGCCACGGAGAGCGCCTGCTGGAACGTCAGCACCTGACCACGTTTCGAGGCTGCGGCCTCGGTCGTGAACGGCAGCAGTTCGGCACCCGACCGCACCCAGAACGCGTGCTCGGCGAACCACCGCGTGCCCGTCTCGGCGTCCGGCACGTACCCGACGCGCAGCTTCTTGCCGCTGGAGTTCACCAGCTTCAGCAACGCCGTCGGCGACGCCACGGCCTCCGGCGACGCCCCGTCGAACCACGCCTCACTGGCCACGCGGGGATCGCCACCCAGCGAGGCCGGGTTCGTCAGGTCCTCGGTCGACTCGACGACGTCCTTCAGCGGCTTGTCGTCGATGAACGCGTCGACGTCCAGCTCGTCGATGTTGCCGATCGACTTGAGGAACGGCACGTCCTCCTTCAACGCCTTGCGCAGCACGGACTTCAGCGACAGGTCGAACGTCGCGATGCCGTTCGGCCCGTTGTAGAGGTACACGACCTCGACCGGCAGACTCGTCGCCTTCGCGACGACCTCCGCTGCCTCAAGAGGCTTGGTGTGCAAGAACTTCGTCGCGTCGAGCTGCGCCCGCAGGAACTCCCGCAGCACTTCGGGCTGTTGCTGTGCGAAGGGATTCCGCACCACTGTCCCGTGCAACGTCGGCAGGTTCAACGCGGCGCCGTCGTACAGCAGCTTGGCCTGGCGGGCGAACACCAGCTGGCCAGGCCACGCCACGAACTGCGCCAGCGCCTGGACGTTCCCGGACTGCAGGGCCGAAGCGCCCACCGACGGCTGCTGGTTCTCGACGGTCACCTTGGTGTCGCCCAACGCCCGCACGAGCGTCCCGTGCCCGGCCGATCCCACGCTCGCGGACACCTTCTGCCCGTTCAGGTCCGCCAGCGTGCGAGCGGACGAACTGGGCGGCACCACGACCATGTTCAGCGCGCCGCGGGCGTTGTACCCGGTCACCGCGACCATCCGGGTGCCGGCGTCACCCTGCTTCTGCGTCCGCGACCCGTTGATCAGCAACGGGTAGTCACCCATCGACCCGATGTCGATCTTCCCCGCGATCATCTGCGCGGTGATCGGCGCGCCGGTGTCGTAGTCCTGCCAGGTCACCTTGTAAGTCTTGCCGGTCTTCTTCCCCAGCTCGGCCAACCGCTGTTCGAAGAACCCCTTGTCCCGCAACAACGTGCCCGCGGTGACGGTGTTGATGGTCTTCGACTGGTAGCCGACGACGACCGGGACTTCCGAGCCCGAAGCAGCCTCGCCCGTTCCACACGCGGCGAGCAGAAGAACAGAGGCCAACAAACAGCGCTTCACCGTTTTCCCTTTCACCGGAGGAGATAAGGCATGTTGATGGTCACGGCACCCGTTGGGCAGCGAGCGGCGCACGGCCCGCAGTACCAGCACTCGTCGACGTGCATGTACGCCTTGCCGGAGTCGGGGTTGATCGCCAGCGAGTCGAGTGGGCACATGTCAACGCACAGCCGACAGCCGTCAATGCACTTGGATTCGTTGATCGTGACCGGTACGTCGGCACGGTTGTTGACCAGAGCCATGACTCAACTCCAGGAATGTGGTGGGAACTGTGTTGGATTGTTGGGAGGTTCAGCGACAGATTTCGGCGCGCATGGTCAGGCGATCACCGCGCATGCGAATGAACTCGAGATCGACCGGGCGCCCGGAAGCGAAGTGGCTGAGACGTTCCACGACCATCAGCGCCGCTCCGCGCGGCACCTCCAGCACGGTCGCGGAATGCAGATCGGCGTTGACCGCTTCCAACGCGACCGACGCCGTCCCGAGCCGCTGCCCGGAGGTCTGCTCGATCAACGAGAAGATGTCGCGGTTGACGAGGTCCTCGTCGAGCAACGGCTCGCCGACGTCCAGCGCGAGATAGGTGAGGTCCAGCGACAGCGGCAGTCCGTTGAGCCGCCGCAACCGCTCGACGTAGACGACAGAGGAATCAGGCGCGAGCTGAAGTCGTTGCGCGACAGAAGAAGGCGCCCGGATCACGGTCGCCGCCCGCACGTCGTTGGTGACTTCCCCGTGCTCGTGCAGGGTTTCCGCGAGGCCCATCAGCTGGTTCAGCCCGTGTTCGACCTTGTTCGCCACGACCACTGTGCCTACGCCCGGCACGCGGTCGATGAGGCCTTCCTCGCGCAACAACTCCAGTGCCTCGCGAATGCTGTTGCGGGACACCGAGAACTCGGCGGCGAGAAAGCGTTCGTCCGGCAGCACGCCGTCGGGAAACGCACGGCGCACCACCTGCTGGCGGATGACGTCGGCGGCTTGCCGCGCCCGGTCGGCGCGCAACCGCCGCTCGGATCGCGGGCTGCTGCTCATGGCCCACAGCATGGACGGCGAGCGGCGATCAGTTTGTTACCAGCGTGTTACGCCACCTGGTCAGCGCGATATGCAGGCAAAAAGCGCGAGCTACGCCAGTCCATCATGTGGAACGTCGTTGCACAGCCCCAATACCTCGGCATACGAGGTATATCACGAAGCTCACCGCCGTGACGAGAGCGGACACCGGAAGGCCTGGTTGCAGCGACAGCAGAATGCCGCCCACCGCCGCGACTTCCGCGAAAACAACCGAAAGAACGGTCGCCCGCAAAGGCGACGCGGTGATGCGCATGGCGGCAGCGGCCGGCGTGATCATCAAGGCCAGCACCAGGAGCGCGCCGACGACCTGCACCGAAAGCGCCGTCGCGATACCGACCAGCACGGCGAACACGATCGACAACGCCCGCACCGGAACACCGCGCGAAACAGCGACGTCCGGGTCCACCGAGGCGAAGAACAACGGCCGGTAGATGACCGCCAGCACGGCGAGCACCGCCACCGAAGAGATCACCAGCAGGTTCAGGTCGGTGGAGTCGACGCCGACGATCTGCCCGGTCAGCAACCCGAACTTGTTGGAAGCACGGCCTTTGTAGAGCGCGAGCATGAGAATGCCCATGCCGAGCCCGAACGCCAGGATCGCGCCGATCACCGAGTCGCGGTCGCTCTCGCGGCGTGACAGCACGCCCAGCAGCACCGCGGCGATGATCGACCCGGCCAGCGCGCCGTACCCGATGCCGATGCCGAGCAGCAACGCCGCCGCGCCACCGGTGAACGCGAGCTCACTGGTCCCGTGCACCGCGAAAGCCATCTTGCGGGTCACGACCAGCGGTCCGAGCACGCCCGCGACCAGGCCCAGCACGGCGGCCGCGATCAGCGCGGTCTGCACGAAGTCCAGTTCGAGCAGGTCGAGGAACGTCACGACGCGGCCTCCGCCGTGAGGTGGTGGGTCTGCTCCTCGCAGGCCCCGGCACCGACGACGAGGATCTGGTCGCGCACCCGCACGACCTCGACCGGCGTCCGGTACAGCTCGGACAGCGTGCGGGAGTTCATGACCTCTTCCGGCGTACCGACGCGGAACCGCCCGCCCACCAGGTAGAGGACCCGGTCGACGAGCGGCAGCACGGGGTTCAGCTCGTGCGTGACGAACAGGACGGCGGTGTTCGCCTCGCGGCGGCGCTTGTCGATCAGCTCGCTGACGTTGCGCTGGTTCGCGAGGTCGAGCGACAGCAGTGGTTCGTCGCAGAGCATCACGGTCGGGTCGCCGACCAGGGCCTGGGCGACGCGCAGCCGTTGCTGCTCACCCCCGGACAACAGGCCGATCGGCGAGTCCGCGTACCGGGTGGCGCCGACGGACTCGATGGCCGCGTCGACGCGGATCCTGCGCTCACGACGGTTGCGCAGGCCGAGGCCCCACTTGTAGCCGTCGAGGCCGAGGCCGACGAGATCGCGGCCGCGCAACGTCATGGACTGGTCGAGCGCTCGCTGCTGCGGGATGTACCCGATGGCACGGTTTCCGCCGGCCACGTCGACCGAGCCGGACGACAGCGGCTGCAACCCCAGCAGCACCCTCATCAGGCTGGTCTTGCCGGACCCGTTCGGCCCGAGGACCGCGAGGAACTCACCGGGCTCGACGTCGAGGTCGAGCCCGTCCCACAACACTCTGTCCCCGTAGGACAGCCGGGCCCCGCGCAGCGAGATCGCGCTCATGCCTTGAGCGCCTGCGACAACGCGTCCACCTGCTTGCTCATCCAGTCAAGGTAGCCGGTCACGCCCTCGGGCAACGTCTCGGTGACCGGCACGACCGCCACCCCGGCCGTCTTGGCCTTCTCGACGATGCCATTGGTGACCTGGTTCTCCGTCTGCGTGTTGTTGACCAGCGCGTTCACCTGCTTGCCCTCGACCAGCTGGTTCATCGACGCGAGTGCGGCGGCCGGCACGTCCGACTCCTCCTCGATCGCCTTGCTGAACGCCTCGGGCGTGACGTCCTCGGCACCGGTCTCGTCGATCAGGTAGTGCGCGATCGGCTCGGTCGCGACGACCTTCTTGCCCTTGCCGATGCCGTCGACCTTCTTCTCGAGGTCCTCCAGCGCGGCGGTGAACTGCTGGGTGTTGCTCTCGAACGTCGTCTTCTTGTCCGGCGCGATCGCACCCAGCTCGTTCGCGGCGGCCTCGGCCACGGCGCGCACGGTGTGCAGGTCGTACCAGACGTGCTCGTTCACGCTGTGGTCGTGCCCGTCCGCGTCCGGCGTCCCGGTCTGCGGCTCCGCGTGGTTGTCGCGCAGCGGGAACGCCTCGATCTTCTTGGTGGCGTCGCTGGTGATCAGCTTGGCGAAGAAGTCGTCGTAGCCGCCGCCGTTGAACACGACCAGCTTGGCGTCCTTGACCAGCGCGGCGTCCGCGGGCTTGCTCTCGTACGAGTGCGGGTCGGCCGACGGGTCGTCGAGCAGCGCCTTGACCTCGACGGCGTCGCCACCGACGGCCTTGATCACGCTGCCCCACACGTTCGTGGAGGCGACGACCTGGATCTTGCCGCTGTCTCCGGACGGCGTGGTCGTGCCACAGGCGGTCAGGCTCACCACTGCGAGCGCACCCACCAGAACGTTGCGGAGAGTCATCACGCCGTCCCTCGATCAGGTAATGGAAACCGTTGTCGAGTTCAGTTTACGACACGAAAAAGCCCCCGACGGTCACGCCGGGGGCTTTTCGAAGTGACTCACGCCTCCAGGCGCTCGCCCGACTCGGGGTGGAACAGGTGAATCTCGGTGGTGTCGCGGACAGCGACCTTGACGTGCTGGCCCAGGGTCGGCGGCGTGCGGCCGTCGACGCGGACCACGAAGCGCTGCGACGCGTCGCCGATCTTCACGGCACCGTGCACGAGCGCGTCGGCGCCGAGCTCCTCGACCAGCTCAACGGTCATGTCCATGCCCTCTTCGCTCGACGGCACGATGCCGAGCGCCT
Organism: Lentzea sp. NPDC054927; assembly: GCF_053610285.1. Lineage (NCBI taxonomy): Bacteria > Bacillati > Actinomycetota > Actinomycetes > Pseudonocardiales > Pseudonocardiaceae > Lentzea > Lentzea sp. NPDC054927. Next base: position 24,053 of record NZ_JBSGXZ010000051.1, on the reverse strand, counting down.
CGGGCCGGATGCCGAAGGTGACCTCGTCCAGACCACCGGCGGCGGCGAGCGCCTCCCGGCTCAGCGGCACGATGACGCCGTCGAGCTTCGCGCCCTCGGCCGAGATCGGCACGGTCTTGAGGTTCATGGCCGGCGAGCCGATGAACCCGGCGACGAACGCGTTGGCCGGGCGGTCGTACAGCGCGCGAGGCGTGTCGCACTGCTGCAGCAGGCCGTCCTTGAGCACCGCGACGCGGTGACCCATCGTCATGGCCTCGACCTGGTCGTGCGTGACGTAGATCGTGGTGGTGCCGAGACGCTGCTGGAGAGCGGCGATGTTCGCACGCGTCTCGACACGCAGCTTGGCGTCCAGGTTGGACAGCGGCTCGTCCATGAGGAACACGGAGGGCTCACGCACGATGGCGCGACCCATGGCGACACGCTGACGCTGACCACCGGAGAGCGCCTTCGGCTTGCGCTCCAGGTACTTCTGCAGGTCGAGCATCTTGGCGGCCTCTTCGACCTTCGCCTTGATCTCGGTCTTGCTGACACCGCGCAGCTTGAGCGCGAAGCCCATGTTCTCCGCGACGGTCATGTGCGGGTACAGCGCGTACGACTGGAACACCATCGCGATGTCCCGGCCCTTCGGCGGCACGTTCGTGACGTCCTTGCCACCGATCTGGATGGCGCCCTCGTCGACGTCCTCGAGGCCCGCGAGCATGCGCAGCGCGGTCGACTTGCCGGAACCGGACGGGCCGACGAGCACGAGGAACTCGCCGTCCGAGACCTCGAGAGACAGCTCGTCAACCGCGCGAACCGGCGGATTGCCGGAGAAGATCCGCGACGCCTTGACGTAGGACACCTCAGCCATGTGACGCACCTTTCACCTTGTCTGGGCGCGACGTTAGGCATTGCAAGCGCTTACGGGAACAGACGTAAGCGCTTACGTTTCGAGGTTCCTCAACGCAAGCGCTTACGTTCCGTCAGCCCTTGACTGCGCCGGACGCGAGGCCCTGCACCAGGAACCGTTGCACCAGGTAGAACACGATGATCGCGGGGATCGCCACCAAAATGGACGCGGCGGCGAGGTGGCCCCACTCCGTCCTGTTCTGCTGCACGAACACCTGCAGCCCGACGGCCAGCGTCTTCGACTCGTCCGCCGCCGACAGGAACGCCGACGCGAACGCCACCTCGCCCCAGGCGGTCAGGAAAGCGTAGAACGACGTGACCGCGAGACCCGGCTTGGCCAGCGGCATGATCAGCCGCCAGAACACGCCGAACGGCGACAGCCCGTCCACCCGGCCGGCCTCGTCGATGTCGGCGGGCACCGTGTCGAAGTAACCCTTCAACATGTAGGTGCAGAACGGCACCGCGGTCGTGCAGTAGACCAGCACCAGACCGATGGAGGTTCCGTTGAGCCCCAACGCGATGAGGATGTTGTACAGCGGCACGATGAGCACCGCGAACGGGAACATCTGCACCAGCAGGAACGACATCATCAGGCCGCGCTTGCCGGGGAACCGGAACCGCGAGGCCGCGTACCCGGCGGTGGCCGAGATGAAGACGCCGATCACGGTCGTCATCAGCGCGATCACCACGGAGTTGCCGAACCAGGCGAGGAAGTCGCCCTTCTCGCCGGCCAGGATCCGGGTGTAGTTGTCCAAAGAGGACTCGTTGACCAGCTTGGGCGTGGGCTCGACGGCGCGGGCGTCCGGCTTCAGCGAGGTGACGAACACCCAGAAGATCGGGAACACCGAGATGATCGAGGCGACGATCAGAGCGCCGTGCAGCAACGCGGAAGCGCCCTTCGAACGGTCCGCGCGACGCAGCCGGCGTTCGGGGGCCTGAACCACCTGGAGAGACGAAGCGTCGAGCGTCATCACCACACCTCGCCCTGCTTGCGCAGCGCCCGCCGGTACACCGTGGCGAACACCAACAACACCGAAAGGACCAGCACGCCGTAGGTCGAGGCGATCGCGTAGTCGCGGGACGCACCGGAGAAGAAGCGCTCGAACGCGTAAGTCACCAGGATCCGCGTGTTCGGGTTCGGGCCCGCCACCAGGTAGATCACCGGGAACATGTTGAACGTCCAGATGATGCCCAGCAGGATCACCGTCGACGACACCGAACGAAGACCCGGCAGCGTCACGTGGCGGAACCGCTGCCACGGCGTGGCACCGTCCACTTCGGCCGCTTCGTACAGGTCGCCGGGAATCGACTGCAGGCCGCCGAGCAGCGCCACCATCATGAACGGCGTGCCGAGCCAGACGTTCACGATGATCACGGACACCAACGCCCAGCTGGATTGACCGAGCCACACCGGATCGGGCAGGCCCACCGCGCGCAGGACCTGGTTGATGATCCCGTACTGCGCGTTGAACATGTACTTCCACGCGAACGCGCTGATGAACGCGGGCACGGCCCACGGCAGGATCAGCAGCACCCGATAGAACGACCGGCCGCGCACCTGCCGGTTGAGCAGCAGGGCCAGGCCGAGACCGATGGTGTAGTGGAAGAACACGCAGGCGAAGGTCCAGATCAACGTGCGGACCAGCGTGCCCCAGAACGCGCCGTACGACTCACCGCCGGATAGGACGTTCAGGTAGTTCTTGAAGCCCACCACGTCGTAGGACGCGGGCCGGTCCAGGACCGGGTTGGCGATGTTGCCCTCGTTGATGTTCGTGAAGGTGAAGAACACGCCCTGGGCGAGCGGGTAGAGCACCAACACCGCGATGACCACCACGACCGGCAGCACCATCGCATACGCGTACCAGTACCGGTCCAGGAACCGACGCACCGAACTCCTCCGAACCTCAGGCGAGTGGCCGGGAACGTCGCCCCCGGCCACTCAGCACCAATCAGCCGATCGAGTACTCGGGAACGACGGTGTCCTTGTAGGCCTTGGCGACCTCGTCCAGCGCCGCCTTCGGCTCCTTCTTGCCGGCGAGCACGTCGGCGTACGCGATCTTCAGCGGGTCGAACAGCTGACCGCCCTCAGGGATCCAGGCGCGCTCGTGCGCGGTCTTGGTGACCGGCTCGAACGCGGCGACGACGGCGTTGGCCTTGACGTCGGCGTTCTGGTAGGCCGACTTGCGGGTCGGCAGCAGGCCCAGGTCCTTGGCGATCGCGGCCTGCGACTCGACCGACGCCATGCACTGGATGAACTTGATCGACGACTGCTTCGCCTTGGTGCCCTGGCGGATCACGTAGTCGTGGCCGCCGACCGGCGCGCTGCCCTTGCCGGCGGAGGGGCCGGGCACCGGTGCGATGCCCAGGTTCGCCTTGTCGGTGAACGCGGTGCCCTTGAGGTAGTCGGCGACCGACCACGGACCGTTGATCACCATCGCGGTGTCACCGCTGGAGAACGCGGCCTGCATCGTGGTGTAGGAGTTCGTCGCGTCCAGGGACGTGAACGCGGCCTTGGCGTCCAGCAGGCCCTTCGCGGTCTGCAGCGCCTTCACGTTCTTGTCCGAGTTGACCACGATCTTCTTCGCCGAGGCGTCGACCAGGTCGCCGCCCTCGCCGTAGATGAACGGCAGCGCGTAATACGCGTCGTTGTTGAGGAAGATCGCCTTCTCGCCGCCCAGCTTGACAGCGGCGGCCTTGACCTCGTCCCACGTCTTCGGCGGCTCGACGCCCGCGTCGGCGAGCTTCTTCTTGTTGTAGAACAGCGCCAGCGAGTCGGTCACCTGCGGCACGGCCCAGCTCTTGCCCTCGAACTTCGTCGAGCCCAGCGCGGCCTCCACGAAGTCGGAGGTGTCCTTGGCCAGGTCGGTGTCCGTCAGGTCGGCGACGTAGCCGAGCTTGGCGAGCGCGGGCACCCACGCGACCTCTGCGCGGAAGACGTCGGGGCCCTGACCACCCTGCGCGGCGGTCTTGTAGTTCGCGAAGGCGGTGTCGAACGCCTGCGTCTCAACCTTGACCTTGTAGCCGTCCTTGGTGGCGCAGCCTTCCGCGATCTTCTTGAACACGGGGCTCTCGTTGGGGCCACTGGTGTCCCAGAAGGTCACTTCGCCCGAGTCGGATCCGCTGTTGCTGCTCGATCCACCGCCTCCGCAGGCGGTGAGCACGAGGGCGACACCCGTCGCCATGGCGGTCACGAGGGTTGTCCGTCGCATCGTTGCTGCCGTTCCCTCCAGCTGGGCCCCATCTCCCAGTGAGATGAGGGGTCTTGCAAGTTTTTGCGAGAATGTTGCGGGCGATTTCACTACCAGAACCATGGTCAGGTCAAGACGTCGACCGTAACCAAGCCGTAACGGCACTGTCTTGGAAACGCTCGTTGCAAAATTTTTCCTAACACGGCAGGCTTGCGCCAAACCTGATCTGAGCTGGGAGGCAACGTGTCCGGACTGTCCGAGATCGCCAGGGCAGCCGGGGTGTCCATCTCCACCGTCAGTCGAGTCCTTAACAGGCGCGCAGGCGTCAACGAGGAGACCCGGCAGCGGGTGCTGTCGGTGCTCGCGGAGATGCCGTACACCCCGCGAGGGCTCGGTGCGTTGCAGCGCACCGGCGTGATCGGCCTGCTCGTACCCGAGCTCTCGAACCCGGTCTTCCCCGCGTTCGCCGAAGCACTGGAGACGCGGGCCGCGCGCCTCGGCTACTCGTCGCTGCTGTGCAACACCCGCAGCGGCGCCCCGATGGGCGAGGAGGAGTACGTCCGGATGCTCCTGGCCCGCGGGGTCGAGGGCATGGTGTTCGTGTCACCGGAGATCACCAACGTCGAGGTGCCGCTCGGTCAGGCGCCGCAGCCGAGCTACTACGCGAAGCTCGTCGCGGACGGCGTCCACATGGTCTTCCTGAACGGTGCCACGCCCGCGCTGGACGTGCCCGATGTGACGGTGGACGAGCAGCTCGCGGGCTACATGGCCACCAAGCACCTGATCGAACTGGGCCACGAGCGGATCGGGTTCGTCTCGGGTCCGGCGCGCTCCCTTCCCTCACGGCTGAAGCGCGCCGGATGGGCTGCCGCACTTGAGGAAAACCATCTGCCGGCGGGCTCGGAGTACGTCGCGCACGGGCCGTTCAGCGCGGAAGGCGGCGGCTTGGCGGTGGCGCAGCTGCTCGACACCGTGACGCCGACCGCGGTGATCTGTTCGTCCGACCACATGGCGCTCGGCGTGATGCGCGAAGCACACCAACGAGGGATCTCGATACCGGACGAGCTGTCCGTCGTCGGGTTTGACGACATCCCGCTGGCGGCCTACTCGTCGCCCGCTTTGACGACGCTCGCGCAGCCGATCGAGGAGATGGCGGCCGCGGCGATCGACGAGCTCGTGCTGCGTCTGGACCCGGATCGCCGCAGGCAGGGCACCGACAACTACACCCGCGTGTTCCGGCCGCGGCTGGTCGCGAGGGAATCGTCTGCACCTCCGAAATGAGATGACCGATTGACCTAATTGGTCTGGACCAACTTCTGAACAAGGCAGATGGGTCAACCAGCGCGGATGCGTCATTTGAGGGACGCAGGTCACCCTGACTTCACGAATTGGTTCTGAACCGTTACGGTCCTTTCATGGCGCGGTCGATGCATGTGCGACGTCCGGCAACGTTGGCCTCTCTGGCCGCTGAGCTGGGCGTTTCCCGGACAACGGTGTCCAACGCGTACAACCGGCCCGACCAGCTCTCGCCCGAGCTGCGTCGGCGGGTGTTGGACACGGCCCGAAGGCTGGGTTACCCCGGCCCGGATCCTGTGGCGCGCTCGTTGCGCACGCGCAAGGCCGGTGCGGTGGGCCTGTTGCTCACCGAGAACCTCTCCTACGCGTTCCGCGACCCTGCGGCGATCGGCTTCCTCGAGGGCCTCGCGCTGGCGTGCGAGGACGCGGGAACCGGTCTGCTGCTGGTGCCCGCCAACCCCGAACGTGAGGACGTCGCGTCCGTCCACCGCGCAGGTGTCGACGGCTTCGTCGTCTACTCGGTCCCCGACGACGACCCGCACCTGGCCGCGGTGCTGGAGCGCCCGGTGCCCACCGTGGTCTGCGACCAGCCGGACCTCGGCACGGTCGACCGGGTCGGCATCGACGACCGCGGCGCGATGTACGAGCTCGCGAAGCACCTGATCGGGCTGGGCCACCGCCGCGTCGGCGTCGTGTGCATGCGCCTCGCGCGTGACCGCAACGACGGCTTCGTGACCCCGGACCGCCAGCACGCCGCGCACTTCCACGTGCAGCGCAACCGCCTGTCCGGCCTGGCAGAGGCGTTCAGCGAGGCCGGCGTCGACTGGTCGCAGGTGCCCGTGGTCGAGCGCTTCGACCACAACATGGCCTCCGGTGCGTCCGGTGCCGCCCAGGTGCTCGACAAGGACCCGCAGATCACCGCGTTGATCTGCACCTCGGACGTGCTGGCGCTCGGCGCGATGACCGAGGCGGCCCGGCGTGGCCTGCGCGTGCCGCACGACGTCACGGTGACCGGGTTCGACGGCATCCGCGCCGGCGAGGAGGCCGGGCTCACGACGGTCCGTCAGCCGGTGCTGGAGAAGGGCAGGGCGGCGGGCAAGCTGCTGCTCGACGCCAACGAGCGGACCCGGCCGCGGTCGGTGAACCTCGCGACCGAGCTGATCATCGGCAAGACCTCGGGCCCGCCGCGCGGCGGTGCCGAGGAGCGTTGGTTCGGGCCCTGAGGACTGGACGAGCAAGTCCTGACGCCGCACTGCGCACGCCCGGCATTCTGTCGGGCGCGCGCGTACCGTTCCCGGAATGGCGGGTGAGGACTGGTCGGCCACCTACTGTTCCTCGTCCGGCGCCGAGCAGGCCGACGACCTCGTGCGATTCGCCGAGGCCGCGTTCCTCGTGGGCGAGGACGAGCAGAGCGTCGCCGCGTGGAGTCGCGCCTTCCAGCTCACCGCCGGCGATGCGCCGCGCGCCGTCCGATGCGCGTTCTGGCTCGCGTTCGGACTGATCAACAAGGGCGAGTTCGCGCGCGGCGGTGGGTGGACCGACCGGGCGCAGCGGTTGCTGAGCGAACGCGAGTGCGTCGAGCAGGGCTATCTGCGGTACTTGACCGGCCTGCGGCACGTGCTGCAGGGCGAGGTGGTGGCCGCGCACGACGGCTTCACGCAGGCGGCCAAGATCGGCGAGCGGTTCGGTTCCGTCGAGCTGACCACCCTGGCGCGCGTCGGCCAGGGGCGCTGCCTGATCTACCTCGGCGACGTCGCCGAAGGGGTGGCGTTGCTCGACGAGGCGATGGCCGCGGTCACGTCGGGCGAGATCTCGCCGCTCGCGGTCGGCGACCTGTACTGCACGGTCATCGAGGGCTGCGTGGAACTGTTCGACCTGCGCCGGGCGCGGGAGTGGACGGCGGACCTCAGCCGGTGGTGCGACAGCCAGCAGGGACTGGTGCTGTATCGCGGGCAGTGTCTCGTGCACCGCGCCGAGCTGCTGCGGCTGCACGGCGAGTGGACGGCCGCGGCTGACGAACTCGCGTGTGTGCGGGAGCGGTTCGCCCCCGCGGCCGGTCCGATGACACTTGCGGCCGCCTGCTACGAGCAGGGTGAGCTGCACCGGTCCACCGGACGGTTCGCCGAGGCCGAGCGGTCCTACCAGGAAGCCGCCTCGCACGGGCGCGATCCCCAGCCCGGCTTGGCGTTGCTGCGGCTCGTCCAGGGCAGGGCCGATGCCGCGCACGGTGGCATCCGCAGGGCCCTCGACGAGGCGGAGGAGCCGCTGCGCCGGTGCGCGCTGCTGCCTGCGATCGTCGAGATCTCGTTGGCGTGCGGTGACATCACGGCCGCGCGGGCTGGTGCGGAGGAGTTGTCCGGGCACGCCGCGCGGCTCGCCGCACCGCTGCTGCGGGCACGGGCCGACCACGCCCTCGGCACGGTGCTCCTCGCCGAGAACGACCCGGCCGCGGCACTGACCGCGTTGCGCCCCGCGGCCTCCCGGCTGCTCGAACTGGGTGCCCGCCACGAGAACGCCCGCGTCCGCGTCCACATCGGACTCGCCTGCCGGGCGCTGGGCGACGCCGACGGTGCCGCCGTGGAGTGGGAGGCTGCCCGCTCGGTGTTCCGCGCGATGCGCGCGGTGCCCGACCTGGGGCGGCTCGACCGCGCCGACACCGAGGACACCGGGGTGCTCACCGGACGCGAACGCGAGGTGCTCGCCCTGGTCGCGGCGGGCCGCAGCAACCGCACGATCGCGGCGGACCTGGTGATCAGCGAGAAGACCGTGGCCAGCCACGTCAGCCACATCCTCACCAAGCTCGGTCTGCCGAGCAGGGCCGCTGCCACGGCCTACGCCTACGAGAACGGCCTCGTCTGAAGTACTGACGCCCCGGCCGCGAACACCTCCGCAGTTCTCCCGATGTGGTGGCGCGTCTCGGACTTCTACCGTCGGCGCACCCGCTTCGTCAGGAGGACGCCATGCACTACCAACTGGCCTACTCGATCGGTTTCCACCCGTGGGAGGACGCGGCGACCGACCAGCCGTTCGTCGACAAGATCTCCGAGCTCTTCGACCGCGAGGAAGCGGGACGGGAGCGCCCGTTCGGCCCGGCGCTCGATCTCGGCACCGGCAGCGGCATCTGGGCGGTGGAGCTGGCGAAACGCGGCTGGGAGGTCACCGGCGTCGACATCGTCGAGAAGGCCCTGCGCCGCGCCGGGGACCGCGTGGCCGAGGCAGGCGTCGACGTCCGGCTAGTCCACGGCGACGTGACAGACCTGCGCGCCGCGGACGTCGGCTCCGGCTACCGGCTCATCGTCGACTCCGGCACGTTCCACGACTTCGACACCGAACGGCAGCGCGCGATGGGCCGCGAGGTGACGGCCGTCGCCGCCTCCGACGCGACCCTGCTCATGATCGCCTGGCCCCGCCGCAGGAGGCCGCTGATCCGCGGCGCCGACCGCGAGGAGATCGAACTGGCCTTCCCGGACTGGACGATCACCGGTGTCGAGCAGTCGCACTTCACCCTGCCCAAGCTGATGGAGGCGGTCCTGCGGCCCGACGAGCAGTGGTACCGCCTGCAGCGCGGGCACTAGCTAATGTTCCAGCCTGAACACCACGGGTGAGCTGGCCTTTCCGGCCAGCTTCGCCACCAGCAGGTAGTCGCCGGGCCCGAGCCGGGTGTGCGCACCGCACCCCGGCTGCGAGGTGGAGCCCGCCCACTTCGTGCCGTAGTTGAAGACTTCCTTGGGCTGCATGACCCGCACCTCGGAGCCCGCCGTCGCCAGGCAGTGGTTGCTGGACCACAGCACCGTCGCGCCGTCGGCGGTCAGCACGGTGAGCTCGCGGTGCTGGCGCCCGATGTCCTTGATGCACGGCACCGGCCCGTTGTTGGCCACGTCCATCGACAGTTCCGGCTGGTCACCGACGGTGTAGAAGGGCTTGTTCGCCTTCGCCATGACCCCGATGACGTCGTCCGGACAAGCCTGCGGCGGTCCGGGAGGCGGAGGCGGCGGGGCCGGCGGCGCGGTCTCGCTGGGCGACGGCGGCGGAGTGGTCGAGGACGACGCGGACGCCGTCTCGGACATGCTGGGCGGCGGGTTCGACGAGGACGCCGCGGCCGCGTTGGTGGGCTGGGCCTGGTGGTCGTCCGAGCTGAACATCCCGACGATCCAGATCACGAGCAGCAGTGTGACCAGCGCGGCCCCGATCGCGGCGAGGCGACGGCGCCAGTACACCGTGGACGGCAGGGGGCCTGTGGGCTCGGTCACGGCCCGAACGTAGCCCGACCAGGTGGAATCCAGCGGTAGGCGAGCATCGCTCGATCCGGTGAACGTGATATTGGCCGGAAACCCCTTGTGAACGTGCACTAACACCAGTTCCAATCGCCTGAGGGGTCCGCCGGTAGGCCATGGAGGTGTCATGACCGCGATCGACGAACTGCTCAAGCGGAACTACGAACTCGGGAACGTGGTTCCCGGAGACCGTTCGTCCGCGAAGCCGTCCCTGCAGGTGGCGATTCTGACCTGCATGGACTCGCGCATCCGGGTGTTCGAGATCTTCGGCTTGAAGCAGGGTGAGGCGCACGTGCTGCGCAACGCGGGTGGTGTCGTCACCGACGACGCGATCCGATCGCTCGCTCTGAGCCAACGCAAACTGGGCACGCGCGAGGTGCTGCTCGTGCACCACACGAACTGCGGTCTCGAGATGGTGACCGAGGACGACTTCAAGGACGAGCTGGAGGCCGACACCGGCCTGCGCCCGACCTGGGCCGTCGAGGCGTTCAAGGTGGTCGAGCAGAGCGTCCGCGGGTCGATGGCCCGCCTGCGCCGCAGCCCGTTCATCCCGCACACGGACAAGATCCGCGGGTTCGTGTACGACGTGCACACCGGTGAGCTGCGCGAGGTCGACGCGGCGGACGCGCAGGCCGCCTGATCTCCTTGCTCTGAGGGCCCTTCCTGGCAACGGGGAGGGCCCTTTGCGCGAGAATGGCGCACGATGAATCACGAGTTGCTTCTGGGCTGGTGGGACACCGCGGCCCGCGACCTTCCGTGGCGCCGTCCCGAGTGCACCGCCTGGGGTGTGCTGGTCAGCGAGATCATGCTGCAGCAGACGCCGGTGGCCCGCGTGGAACCGATCTGGCACGAGTGGCTGGCGCGCTGGCCGGTGCCTTCCGCGATGGCCGCCGCCTCCCATGGTGAGGTGCTCCGCATGTGGGGCAAGCTCGGCTACCCGCGCCGCGCACTGCGTCTTCACGAGGCCGCCACGGCCATCGCACGCGACCACGACGATGTGGTGCCTTCGGACGTCGAGACGTTGGAATCGCTGCCCGGCATCGGCAGCTACACGGCTCGTGCGGTGGCCACGTTCGCGTACGGGCAGAAGTGCGCTGTCGTCGACACGAACGTCCGGCGCGTGGTGGCTCGCGCAGTGCACGGTGCCGGTGACGCCGGCCCGCCGTCGACCAAGCGCGATCTCCGGGACGTCGAGGCGATCCTGCCCGAGGCTCAGGACGACGCCGCGGTGTTCTCGGCGGCGTTGATGGAGCTCGGGGCGTTGATCTGCACGGCCAAGAACCAGAAGTGCGCGGACTGCCCGCTCTACATCGAGTGCGCGTGGCAGCAGGCGGGCCGACCGGCCTACGCGGGGCCGGTGAAGAAGGTGCAGCAGTTCGCCGGGACGGACCGGCAGGTGCGGGGCAAGCTGCTGGACGTGCTTCGCGGTGCGCCCGGACCGGTGCCGAAGATCCAGCTCGACATGGTGTGGCACGACGTGACGCAACGCGAGAAGTGCCTGGTCTCGCTCCTCGACGACGGCCTGCTCGAACAGACGCGGGACGGCCTTTTCGCGCTACCTGGAGAGCACTGATGCACGCGCTGGTGGCGTTCTTCGACGACGAAGCAGACAAGAAGGTCCGTGACCTGCAACGACGCATCGGCTCGAAGCACGAGTACCCACCGCACCTCACCTACGCCGTGGCGAGCACCATCGGCCCCAAGGTGCGCAAGGAGCTCCGCGAAGACCTCCAACGGCTGTGGATGCCGGATCTCTGGCTGCAGACGCTCAGCACGTTCTCGACGGTCGACAACGTGCTGATGCTCGCCGCGGTGGTCGATGCCGAACTGCTGGCCGTGCATTCGGCCATCCACGACGTGCTCGCCGGTCACGTGAAGAACCCGAGCGCGTACTACCTGCCCGGCAGCTGGGTGCCGCACTGCACTCTCGTCCAGAGCGTCGACGACGAGGCGATGAAGACCGCGTTCGCCGCGATCTTCCCCGTCGAGCCGATCCGCGCGAAGGTCCGCGAGGTGTCGATCGTCGACACTCAGACCGGCGAGATCGACGTGCTCAAGAAGGCCTCCACAGCGCCCCGGTAGACCCACGGCGCGCTGGCGTGCACGACATGTCCGGCTTCCGGCACGTACAGGTACTGGCCCTTCGAACGCCGCGCCGCTTCTTCCATCTGCCCCGGTAGCTGGCCGCCCTTGCCCGCCTCGATGACCAGCGACGGGCACTTCACCTGGTCGATGAGGTCCCAGTACGCCCGCGTGCCCCACTCGGCCGCGATCTCGTAGAGGTCGTCCATCGAGGCGATCAGGTGCCAGCCGTCCTCGCGTTCCTCGAAGTACTCGACGAACAGGGGCGTGCCGAAGAACGACGCGATGTGCGAGATCGACTGGAACGGCACCGGCCACGCGTCGAAGAACCACTTCCACTCATCGATCGTCTTGCCCCTGTTGTCCGGGGCGAAGTCCTCGACCACAATCGCGCGCACCAGGTCCGGACGGGTCGCCGCGAGACACCACGCGTGCAGCCCGCCCATGGAGTGCCCGATCACCACAGCGGGCCCGAGGTCCAGGTCCTCGATCGCCTTCGCGGCGTCGGCGACGAAGTCCTCGGTGCGAAACGGTCCCCGCTGCGGGTTTCTGCCGTGCCCGCGCTGGTCAACACCAACGACGCGACCGAAGGGCGTGAGCCACTGCGCGACCGGCCACCAGGCGGTGGCCCTGCTCATCAGACCGTGCAGGAGCAGTACGCCTTGACCCGTTCCGCCGAACTCCACCACCGACACAGGGATGATTAAACGCATGAAGGCCCGCCCGTACCTGATCGCCCTGGTGTTGATCGTGCTCGTCGCCGGTCTGCTCGTCGTGTTCCGCACGCCGGGCGGCGACCCCGCGAAGCAGCAGCGCCAGGAGACGTCACCGCAGGCCGCGGTGGAGGCCGGTGCGGGCGCGGGCGACGCCTACTACCCGACGGACGGCAACAGCGGTTACGACGTCACGCTCTACGACCTCGCGATCACCTACGACCCGTCGTCGAAACAGCTGCAGGGCGTCGCGACGATCACCGCGAACGCCACCGCCGACCTGTCGAGGTTCAACCTCGACCTGGAGGGCCTGAAGGTCAGCGACGTCAAGGTGGGCGGCCAGGCCGCGAAGTTCGCGCAGGAGGGCGACCACGAGCTGGTGATCACGCCGTCCGCGCCGCTCCCGAAGGCCAAGCCGTTCACCGCGGTCGTCACCTACGGCGGCGAGCCCAAGACCGTCGCGGACGCCTCACTGGGCCGCAGCGGCTGGCAGATCTCGTCGACCGGCGGAGCGTTCGCCGCAGGTGAGCCCCACTCCGCGACGTCGTGGTTCCCCGCCAACGACACCCCGCGCGACAAGGCGGCCCTGAAGCTCGCGGCCCGCGTGCCCGACGGCTGGACCGCCGTCTCGAACGGCCTCGAAGGCCCGGTGACGCGCGCCGACGGCTGGACGACGTTCAACTGGGCGGAGGAGACGCCGCTCGCGACCTACCTGGTCACCGTGGCCATCGACAAGTTCGAGATCGTCCGCTCGAAGCTGCCCAACGGCGCGCCGATCCTCGACGCGTACGCCCCCGGCACGTCCGGGCAGAAGAAACCGCTGCAGGCGCAGATGCCGGAGATCATCGCCTACCTCGAGACGAAGTTCGGCCCGTACCCGCAGCGCGCGGCCGGCAGCATCTGGGTGGCCGACCAGATCGGGTTCTCGCTGGAGACCCAGACCAGGCCGATCTACGCGTCGTGGGCGGACCTCGAAACGGTCGTGCACGAGAACGCCCACCAGTGGTTCGGCGACTCGGTGACGATCGAGAACTGGGCCGACATCTGCCTGAACGAGTGCCTGGCCTCCTACTCGCAGTGGCTGTGGCTGGAGAAGGAGGGCACCGACCTCGACGCGCGTTACCGGGGCCGCGTGGAGGAGCTGCGCGACCGGTCGTCGTTCTGGGCGCCGAAGCTCTACGACATGGGCAAGGGCAACGAGTTCCGGGGCGTCTACGACAAGGGCCTCATGGGGATGCACGCGCTGCGCAAGCAGGTCGGCGACGAGGTGTTCTTCAAGACACTGCAGGCGTGGACCGCGAAGCACCGCAACGGCAACGCGTCCTGGCCCGAGTTCGAGAACCTCTTCAAGGAGGCTTCCGGGCAGCAGCTGGACGGGTTCTTTCAGGCCTGGTTCCGCGGATCGGGCATTCCGGAAGATCAGTACCTGCTGCCTGCCGGTGTGCGCCGCTAGCGCCGTGGACCGGCAAGCGCCACCAGTTGGTCCACCACTTCGGTGAGTGGTTTCCGGGTGTCGATTTCGATCGTGGCCGACGACCGGAGCAGCGGCTCGATCTCGGTTTTGTCCGCCATGATCCGTTCACGTTCCTCTGCGGTTTTGCCGAAGGGGTTGGTGTCGCGGTTGGCGATGCGGTCGAGCATCACCGCCAAGGGTGCGCTGAGCAGGACGATCTCGTCGAACCGTGGATAGAACCTGCCCTGGTTGCACACCGTGCCCGCGATGAACAGCGGCTCACCCGAACGTTCATGGTCCGCGATCAGCGCGTCGAGCCGGTCCTCGCGCCACTGCGGCTCCGTGCCGGCGCCATCAGGAAGCAGGACGTGTTCGATCCAGTCTCCGAAGTCGGTGTCCACGACCCGATGTCCGCGCTGTTCCAACCGGCCCAGCACCGTCGATTTCCCGGTGCCGGACATGCCTATCACCAAGATCACCGCCACGTGATCACCGTATGGTGCCGCTAGAGTCGGTGTCATGGCAGTCGTGAAGATCAATGCGATCAAGGTCCCCGAGGGCAACGGCCCCGAGCTGGAGAAGCGCTTCGCCGCCCGCCTCGGCGCGGTCGACGACCAGCCCGGCTTCCTGGGCTTCGAGCTCCTGCGTCCGGTCGCGGGCGAGGACCGCTACTTCGTCGTGACGCACTGGGAGACCGACGAGGCCTTCGTCGCGTGGCGCGACGGGCAGGCCGGCGCCGCCGCGCACTCCGGTGAGCGCGCGAAGCCCGTGTCGTCCGGTGCCGACCTGCTCGAGTTCGAGGTCGTCTTGGGGAGCAAGCCCAAGCAGTGACATCGCTCGACTCCACTTACGACCAGGCAGCAGAGCTGATCGCCGGGGCGGACGGGTTGCTCGTCTGCGCCGGCGCCGGCATGGGGGTCGACTCCGGTCTGCCGGACTTCCGCGGCACCGAGGGCTTCTGGCGGGCCTACCCGCCGTACGAGCGGCTCGGGCTGAAGTTCGAGGAGATCGCCGATCCCGTGCACTTCGCCGACGATCCCGAGTTGGCGTGGGGTTTCTACGGCCACCGGCTCCACCTCTACCGGGAAACGGTGCCGCACGAGGGTTTCGCGATCCTGCGCTCGTGGGGTGCCCGCGCCTTCACGTCCAATGTGGACGGTCAGTTCCAGAAGGCGGGGTTCACCGACGTCGCCGAGGTCCACGGGTCGATCCACCACGTCCAGTGCGTGGAACCGTGCACCGACGAGATCTGGGAGTGCGCGTTCGACGTCACGGTGGATCCCGAGACGATGCGGGCCGTGGGCGAGCTGCCGTCGTGCCGGTTCTGCGGTGGCCTGGCGCGGCCCAACATCCTGATGTTCGGCGACTGGGGCTGGGTGCCGCACCGCAGCCAGGAGCAGCTCGACGCGCTGACCGAGTGGCGGCGTTCGCACCGGAACCTGGTCGTGATCGAGATCGGTGCCGGGACCGCGGTGCCGACCGTGCGGCGTCAGGCAGAGCTGGCGAGCGCGGCGTCCGGTTCGTTGATCCGGATCAACACCCGCGAGCCCGCCGTCCGTCACGGGCGAGGCGTGTCCTTGCCGGTGGGCGCGTTGGAGGCTCTTACAGCCTTGGCACGACGAACTGCGTGACGACGGCCCGGTGATCGCTGCCGGGCACGTCGAACACGTCCAGCGTGTCGACCGGGCAGCGGGTGTCCACCAGCACGTGGTCGATGGTGACCGGCGGCGGCCAGAACCCGCTGTTGCTGGGCCACGTGTGGATCAGCCCCTTGCCGACCTGGTCGGCGGCGTCCACGTAACCCTTGTTCAGCAACCGCGTGAGGCCGACGTGGTCGAGCGTCGCGTTGAAATCACCCGCGAGAATCCTGATCGCGCCGGTCGAGTCGGGCACGGGCAGCCCGGCGAGCTCGCGCTGCCACGCCTCCGGCCCCTCGGTGACCACCGGCGGCAACGGGTGCACCGACACGACCTCGATGTCCTTGCCCGGCAGGTCCACCAGCGCGCCGGCCTGCTGCAACGTGCCCGGCGGGGTCAGATTCCGCTGCGAGAGCCGGTACTTCGAGGCGATCCCGCTGCCGGACCCGCCCGGCTCGTCGAGGAAGACGCGGTCGGGCAGCAGCTGGCCGAGGCCCGCCCGGTCGAGGTCGCGCACCATCTCCGGCGTGAGCTCCTGCAGGGCCAGGATGTCGATCTTGCGTTCCCTGACCTCGCGCACGATGGCGCCGGCGTCCGCGATGCCGGTGAGCAGGTTCGCGGTCATCAACCTGACCTGCTGCCCCACCCCGTTCGGCCGCGCGTCCGGGAACGCCCGCGGCACCACGTTGGCCACGAGCACGATCCCCACCAGCGTCATCGTCAGCCCGATGACCCACCTCTTGCGCAACAGCGCGAACAACCCGATGAGCAGCCCAGCGACCGTGAGGTACGGGATCAGCGAGGTCGTGGCGATCATGTACCGCGTGCCGTCGATGCCGAGCAGCCTGATGAACGCCGCCGTGACGAACGCCATCGCGCACACGACCAGCAAGAACGTGGCGAACCCGCTCTTGCCCGGCTTCACCTCGGTGGTGACCACGTCGTGCAGTGTGCCCGAACTCGCGTCGGTCTCCGGTGTGGTGCTCACAGCTGAAGGACGGCCGGCAGCCCGCTCCCGTTGCCTGCCCCTGCCTCAGACCGCCGCCGGGTGCCTCGGCCGCGCGCCGGGCATGCGGTCGAGCAGGCCGATGAGAGCGTCCACCCTGCGCAGCACGGACTCCTCCTCGATCTGCCCATGCACCGTCGTGTGCACGATTCCGCCTTCCCAGCCGATGAACCAGAACAGCTGCTCATCCGCCTGAGTCCGCAACCACTCGGCGACGTGGTCGTTCACCACCGCACCGGCTTCTGGCAGGTCACTGGTGTACGCGAGGTGCCCGCTCAGTTCGGGCAACCGCAGTTCCATCCACAGGCGGCTTTCGCCCGCCCGCGACGGCTCGGCCGCCCATCTGGTGAAGAGCCCGCGTCCGGCACCACCCCCGATGACGATCTTCAGCGGAACCAGGTCCGAGGTGGCCACCTCGATCCGGTGCTCGTAGTGCGTGACGGTGTTGCCCGCTGTGGTCACGGTGCGCACCTCCACCGAGGCTTCGCACACCCGGACGCGCCATCCGTTGCGCTCGAACTCGAGTGCGTAGTCGAACCTCGGCCCACCCGCGCTCGTCAACAACCCCAATGCACCACCGTGCTCACCCATGAAAGGTGGTGCGAGAGCAGCCGACCACGGCAGCACGTCGCCGCTCGCATCCGCCACCGAACCGCTGACGTTGCCGGCGAACGCGGCCAGCGCGTCCTCGTGCTCGTTCACTTCCTGCCTGCTCTTGCGCCACGACCACCACCACAGCGGTGAGAACAACGCAACGAGGCCGACCAGCAGCAACAGGAGTTTCAGCTTGTAGGGCTCCATGATCAGATGTCCAAATACCCTTCGATGCGCTGTTTCGAGTGATCAGTTCCGGTCTCGCGTGACTCGGCGGCCTGCTCGTTGAGGGATGCGTTTCGCGCACCCTTCTCGTGGCCGTAGTTGATCTGAGCAAGTGCCTCGTTGCCGACAGCGTCACCCATCGACTTCCAGAAGCCCTGCTGCATCCGCTCACCGACCATGCCCTCGTGGCTGTTCATCCGGGTGACCGGGTTGCTCCGGAACGTTTCCCACTTCGTCTTGCCCCTGAGCGCGTCCGTGGCGTCCTGGCTGCGGACCTTCTTGTCCGCCATGGCCTTCTTGAAACCGGTGCCGAGGTTCTTGGCCTTGGCAGCCAGGTTCCGCAGGAAGTCCATGATCTTGGTCAGCAGCTGGCGCAGCTTCGCGACGATGCGCGACACCCGGCTCGCGGTGGAGGCGATCCGGACGCCGGTCGCGGCACCCGCGGCAGCCGTCGACGCGCCGCAGCTCGGCACGGCGGCGGCCAGTGCGGGAATCCAGATCATGATCAGCCAGGTGATCAGCTCGGAGAGGATCGCCTTGATGACGTCCTCGATGATCTGCATGACCATCGAGGACATCATCAGCAACTCGGCGAGCTCACCCGCCTGGCCCGCCACCCCGTCGATGCCGCTGGCGAACTCGCCCAGCTTCGTGGCAGCCGCCTCCGAGGCACTGCCGCCCCAGGTCGTCACAGTGCTCTGCAGGTCTTCGGTGAACCTCGTGCTCAGGTCGGAGATGCCCTGGGCGATCGCGCCGAAGTTCTCGCAGGCCTGCTGCAACGCCGGACCGTCGCCGCTGACGAAGTGGATCGCGTCCTCGAGCGGCTGCACGACGCTGATCAGGAAGTTCAGCCCCTGGCCGACCAGCCAGCCGATCGGGTCCATCACCATGCCCTGGCCGAACTCGACGACCGACGTCACCAGCGCGCTGCCCTCGGAGGTCAGCCCCGCGACGCCGCCGGTGTCGCCCGTCTTGCCGGCGGCTTCCTTCGCCTTGACGAAGTTGCCCCAGATCGGCGCGTTCTCCTCGGCCTTCTGACCGACCGTCTTCTCGCCGACGGTGATCTTGACCTGCTGGTCGCCGGAGCCGGCCGTGTAGTCCTGTTCCGCCATACCGGCCCTACCCCCTGTCGACCTGAATGCCTTCGAGGATCTTCTTCAGAGCCTCTTCCTGGTCCGCATAGCCCTTCGCGGTGTCGCTGAACTTCTCCGCGCCGGAGTCCAGACCCTCCGTCATGGCGGTGAGCGTCTCCTTGAGATCCCCGAGCATCTCCGTGTACTGCTGCTTCACGAAGATCCCGACGACACCCCACGACTTGTCGCCGACATCGGACTTGTCCACGAGACCTGAGACCTGGCCGGCGAAACCGCGGTGGTCCTGAAGCTTGTCCGCGTACTGCCGCAGCTCTTCCGGGTTGACGCTGTACCCGCTCATCGCCCGTCCTCGTCGTCGAAGAGGTTCAGGAACTTCCCGTCCTGTTTGGACGGAGCGGCAGGAGGCTGCGGCGAGCGCTCGGTCCACGAGTTGCGGCGAAGCACGTTCTGGTCGGAGAAGTCGTCCTGCGGCTCGGGTGCGGGCCTGCGTGGCGGTGCGGGCGGCCGGACCGGTCCACCGTTCTGGGGCATCGATGGCACCGGCGGACGCGGCAGGGCCGGAGCGACAGGCGGCTGCGGCGTCGCTTCCTCAGCCCGGACGGCGCGAAGCTCCTCTTTGGACATTCCGAAGAGCTGCGCCTGGGTTTCCAGGACCTGGTCGGAGAGCGACATGTCGTCGCCGATCGCGCCCTCGACGATTCCCGCCTGGCGCCGGGCGGCTTCGGCGACGGCCTGCTGCAGCGTGCTCATCAGCTCGGCGGCCAGTGCGTGTGGTGGCCTGCGCATGGCCAGGTCGGTCAGCCTGATGTCCTTGATGCTGCCGGACGGTCCCGCCACCACCGTGACGGCGCGGTCGGCCGACGTGGCCACCGCCTCCAGCTCGGTCAGCTGTTGCTGCATCTCGCCGATGCCGGCGAACTGCTGGTCAACGCGCTGCATCTGGGACTGGAACCGCTCGAACTGAGCGACCAGCTGCTCGAACGCCGCCGACGGCACAAGGACCTCCCTCTGAAGACTCGCCCGCACAAGATCACGCGAGCGGGCGTCATAGTGGCAGGAGGAGTTTCGGGTTCGCGGCGAAACGGACGAATCGAGGTGGCCGAGTGACCGGCGCTACAGGGCGGGTCAGACGACCGCGGAAGGATCTCTCGGTTCGACACCGGCCATGAGGTCGAGCGTCTCCACGATCATGTCGACCAGGAAGACGAGCTCGCTGACCCGGATCTGCCCGCCGCACTCCACGCGGACGATCCCGTCTTCGAAGATCAGCTCGAAGAACTCCAGCGGCACCCTCCGGTACGGCACGGGAACCGTGGCGATCTCGATCCAGTGGGCGAAGATCACGTTGGTGTCGCCGAGCCCCGGTCCCCTGGCTCGGGAGGTCTCGCTGACCCGGACGTGCCACGGTCCGCGCTGGAAGGCGAGGGTCAGTGCCGGCCAGCGCAGTTTCGGGGACCACGTGCTCGCCTTGTCGGGGCCCATCAGCTCGCCGCCGAGGCTTTCCGCCAGTTCGGCCAGGGCAGGGGTCTGCTCTGCCACCGCGTCCGCGCGCTGGGCGGAGGCGAAGCCCTTGGCCAGCAAGGACATGACCGTGAAAGCGACCACGACGATCACGACGATGGTGAGCACGCGACCTCCTCTCTGCCCTGGGGCTTGTTCTTCCTCAACTCGTCACGAGCGCGGATTGTTGAACACGTAGAAAAAACGGCCCCCAGGCCGGAAGCCTGGGGGCCGTTTTCACACCGGAGCTAACTCACTCGGTCTCGTTCGCCGGAGCGTCCTGCGGCTCGATGGCCGCGGGCGCCGCGAGGTCGACGGGCGGGGCGTCCGGCACGCGGTTCGGCTTGGCCTCGCCGCGGAACACGAACTTCGCCTTGTCGTGCTGGTCCGACTCGCCGTCCCAGCCCTCGACGTCGGTGATGATGATCTGGCCCGGCTGGATCTCGCCGAACAGGATCTTCTCCGACAGGGTGTCCTCGATCTCGCGCTGGATCGTCCGGCGCAGCGGGCGGGCGCCCAGCACCGGGTCGAAGCCGCGCTTCGCGAGGAGCATCTTGGCGCGATCCGTGAGCTCGATCGCCATGTCCTTGTTCTTCAACTGCGTCTCGACGCGGGCGATCATCAGGTCCACCATCTTGATGATCTCGTCCTGAGTCAGCTGGTGGAAGACGATGATGTCGTCGATGCGGTTGAGGAACTCGGGCCGGAAGTGCTTCTTCAGCTCGTCGTTGACCTTGTTCTTCATGCGCTCGTAGTTGGACGCGGTGTCCTGACCCGAGGTGAAGCCGAGGCCGACGGCCTTGCTGATGTCCGACGTGCCCAGGTTCGACGTGAAGATGATGACGGTGTTCTTGAAGTCCACCGTCCGGCCCTGACCGTCGGTCAGGCGGCCGTCCTCCAGCACCTGGAGCAGCGTGTTGTAGACCTCCTGGTGGGCCTTCTCGATCTCGTCGAAGAGCACGACGGAGAACGGCTTGCGGCGCACCTTCTCGGTGAGCTGGCCGCCCTCTTCGTAGCCGACGTAACCGGGAGGGGCACCGAAGAGCCGCGACGCGGTGTACCGGTCGTGGAACTCGCCCATGTCGATCTGGATGAGCGCGTCGTCCTCGCCGAACAGGAAGTTCGCGAGCGCCTTCGAGAGCTCGGTCTTACCGACACCGGACGGGCCGGCGAAGATGAACGAGCCGGAGGGGCGCTTCGGGTCCTTCAGGCCGGCGCGGGTGCGGCGGATCGCCTGCGACACGGCCTTGACCGCGTCGACCTGGCCGATGATCCGCTTGTGCAGCTCGTCCTCCATGCGGAGCAGACGCGTGGTCTCCTCCTCGGTGAGCTTGAACACCGGGATACCGGTCCAGTTGGCGAGGACCTCGGCGATCTGCTCGTCGTCGACCTCTGCGACGACGTCCAGGTCTCCGTCCTTCCACTGCTTCTCCCGCTCGGCCTTCTGGCCCAGGAGCTGCTTCTCCGCGTCACGGAGCTTCGCCGCGCGCTCGAAGTCCTGCGCGTCGATCGCGGACTCCTTGTCGCGACGCACGTCCGCGATCTTCTCGTCGAACTCGCGCAGGTCTGGCGGCGCGGTCATCCGGCGGATGCGCATGCGAGCGCCCGCCTCGTCGATGAGGTCGATCGCCTTGTCCGGCAGGAACCGGTCGTTGATGTACCGGTCGGCCAGCGTGGCGGCGGCGACCAGCGCCGAGTCGGTGATCGAGACGCGGTGGTGCGCCTCGTACCGGTCGCGCAGGCCCTTGAGGATCTCGATGGTGTGCTCGAGCGACGGCTCGCCCACCTGGATCGGCTGGAAGCGGCGCTCCAGCGCGGGGTCCTTCTCGACGTGCTTGCGGTACTCGTCGAGGGTGGTGGCACCGATCGTCTGCAGCTCGCCACGAGCCAGCATCGGCTTCAGGATGCTCGCCGCGTCGATCGCACCTTCGGCAGCACCCGCACCGACGAGCGTGTGGATCTCGTCGATGAACAGGATGATGTCGCCGCGCGTGCGGATCTCCTTGAGCACCTTCTTCAGGCGCTCTTCGAAGTCACCGCGGTAGCGCGAACCCGCGACCAGCGAGCCGAGGTCGAGCGTGTAGAGCTGCTTGTCCTTGAGCGTCTCGGGCACCTCGCCCTTGACGACCATCTGCGCCAGTCCCTCGACGACGGCGGTCTTGCCGACGCCGGGCTCGCCGATGAGGACCGGGTTGTTCTTGGTGCGGCGGGACAGCACCTGCATGACCCGCTCGATCTCCTTGGTGCGCCCGATCACCGGGTCGAGCTTGCCTTCACGGGCCGAAGCCGTGAGGTTGCGCCCGAACTGGTCCAGCACCAGAGACGACGACGGCGTGCCCTCGCCACGGCCGGTGGACTCGGCGGCACCCTTCTCCGTCGAGTAACCCGACAGCAGCTGCAGCACCTGCTGCCGCACCCTGTTCAGGTCGGCGCCCAGCTTCACGAGGACCTGCGCAGCAACGCCCTCGCCCTCGCGAATCAGGCCGAGCAGGATGTGCTCGGTGCCGATGTAGTTGTGGCCGAGCTGCAGCGCCTCGCGCAAAGACAGCTCAAGCACCTTCTTGGCGCGCGGGGTGAAGGGGATGTGTCCACTCGGAGCCTGTTGGCCCTGGCCGATGATCTCCTCGACCTGCTGGCGGACGCCCTCCAGCGCGATCCCCAACGACTCGAGCGCCTTGGCGGCGACACCTTCACCCTCGTGGATCAGACCCAGGAGGATGTGCTCGGTGCCGATGTAGTTGTGGTTGAGCATCCGTGCCTCTTCTTGGGCAAGGACAACCACCCGCCTCGCGCGGTCGGTGAACCTTTCGAACATTCGCACTCCCTGACTGCTGCGTCGGCGGTCCTCGGCTCCACCGATCTACCCTGGTGAGCGCGGCACCGTGGCTCCACTGTAGTAGGCGGTCCCGAGGCCTGTGGTTCCCATCAGCGGCAAGCCGCGTCCGGCAAACTCTGACATCGGCATCAACGCAGGTCGGGAGCAACGGATTCCACAGATCGGGCGATGTCCGCTGAGCGCGAACAACCGACCGTTGAGCGATACTCCTGTGACCGGGCCCACCACAACAGGCCAAAAACGAGCACCTTAGGTAAGGTTAGGCAAGCCTCATACATATGAGATAGGACTTGCGCGTTGACCGTACCTGCGAGGGTCTCACAGCAGAACCCGCACGCGCTCACGCCTCTGGCCGAATCCATCATCCGTCTGAACGCCGGCACCGAGATCAGCTTCGGCACGCCCCCGGCAGACTGGACGATCTGTTCGGACCTGCTGGCCGAGCCGTCGCGGTTCGACCTGTGGCGCAAAGACCTGGCCTCCTGGCTCGTAGAGCAATACGGCGAGTCCGACGACCGCGCAACGGCCGGCTACATCATGGGCTGGTACCTGCACCAGCCCGGCTACCTGGCAGGCCTCCTCTTCCACACGGCCCGCCGCGTACCCACCCTCAAGCCCTCTGACATGGCCTTCCACATCGCCACCGAAGGCCGCCCGCACCCAGACGGCATCGCCCTGATGTGCGACGAGTTCGCCTGCCTCCCCGACGACCCGGCCTCAAACCACCCAGCCGCCACCGTCGTCCCCTCCGAGGCCGCCCTAGCCGCCATCCTCCGCGCCCGCTACGCAGCCCACGCCGCCCAATTCGTAGCTTCCTTCGGCCAAGTGGTCCGCTTCGGCCGCCGCCAACTCTGGGCAGCGGCAACCGACATGCTCGAATACGGCCCCTGGGCCGCAGGCCGCCTGTTCGGCGATGAAAACGCAGGCGTCACCGACGCCGCGATGATCCTCCCCGAAAAGCTCGAGCCCTTCGTCTCAGCCTCAACCCTCCACCTCACCGAGGAGGGCTGGAAGCGCAAGCGCAACAGCTGCTGCTTCCACTACGTGCTCCCAGACGCAGAACCCTGCACGGCCTGCCCACGCACCTGCTCCTAAGCCGCGAAGCCGGAGGCGAGCCCTCAAGCGAAGGCGAAGCCGAGCAGTCCCGACGGCGAAGCCGAGGCGTCCTTAAGTCTTGAAACAGCGCTCCGGGCGGGTCCCCGTCACGAGTCGTGCCTCAGCACTCGCTGCAACCAGGCAGGGGTGTCAAACGGACACGCTTTTCGTC